>JBFJNS010000472.1:0-2509 GCA_041618055.1 Binatia bacterium | reverse complement strand
TAGGGGTCTTGAAAAATGATCTGCATTTGCCGCCGCTCATCGCGCAGCTCGCGCTGTGACATCCTCAACAAGTTCTTCCCCTGGAAAACAACTTCGCCGCTCGTTGGCTCAATGAGCCGCAGAATGGTTCTACCGAGCGTCGACTTGCCGCAGCCCGATTCTCCCACTAGTCCCAAGGTTTCGCCCTCTTCCACGGAAAGATTGACGCCGTCTACAGCCTTGACCACGCTCTTGTTGTGCGAGAAGAGGCCCCCGCCGACGGGAAAATACTTTTTTAGGTTATGGATTTCCAGAAGATTCATGATCGGCAGCCGCAACTAATTCTCTACCCCTGCTCTCCGCTCGGTTTCCGGAAAATAACAGGCAACCATATGCCCCTCACGTTTTTCTTCCAGCTCAGGTTCTTTCTCTGCGCAAATCCCGCTCGCCTTAGGACAGCGATCCCGGAACCGGCAACCCTGGGGCAATTGGAGAGGGCTTGGAACGACACCCGGGATGGCGTCCAAGCGCTTTTTCTTCTTCACCCCGGTGCCGGGCAGCGACTGAAGCAACCCCACGGTGTAAGGGTGCAGAGGGCGTGCGAAAATCGCCTCCGCTCTGGCGCGCTCGACGATTTTACCCGCGTACATGATCGCCACTTCGTCGGCCTGTTCCGCCACGACGCCCAGATCGTGGGTAATGAGCAGCAACGCCATGCGGATTCTCTGTTGCAGCTCTTTCATGAGTTCGAGAATCTGCGCTTGGATGGTCACGTCCAGCGCGGTGGTGGGCTCGTCCGCAATCAACAGGCTCGGATTGCAGGACAGCGCCATAGCGATCATGACGCGTTGACGCATCCCGCCACTCAGCTGATGGGGATATGCATCCACCCGCGATTCCGGGTCGGCAATTTTCACGAGCCGCAGCATTTCAATGGTTTTCTGGCGGGTCTCCTGCTTGCCCAGCCCCTGGTGCAAGCGAATCGCCTCGCCGATTTGATTGCCGACAGTGAAGACCGGATTGAGCGAGGTCATGGGTTCCTGAAAAATCATGGAGATTTCGTTACCCCGGATTTTTCGCATTTCTTCGTTGTTAAGCTTGAGCAGATTACGACCGCGATAGACAATTTCGCCGCCCACAATTCTGCCAGGCGGCGACGGAATCAGGCGCATTATCGACAAGGAAGTTACGCTCTTGCCGCAACCCGATTCTCCGACCAACCCGAGTGTCTTGCCTTCACCGATCTCAAAGCTGACACCGTCGATGGCGCGCACTTCACCTTCAGGGGTAAAGAACGAGGTTTGTAACTCTTTGACTTCCAGCAGATCTGACATTAGATAAGTGCTTGCATTGGTCCATGCCCGCATCGCCCCTAAGGGGTGACGAGTGAGCCGATCGAAATTACCATATCAGACGTGACGACATTCACAACGGGTTTGAACCCCCGATGGCCGAGAAAATTCGTGTCTCCGACGCTCAAAATACGCGGATATTACTTGGTGCTTGAAGTTCTTGTCAAGGTAAAGTAGACGACAGCGAAAGGGAGGTAGAGACCATGGGACGGATAAAGACCCTTGAGGAGATTAAGGCCATGGTCCGTGAGCGTACCGGGAAAAGAAATGTCTTCCGTCGGGCTAAACGGGAGGAAGTGGAGGCGGTGCTGGCGAGACTCTCGAGTAAGGATCCCGCGCTTTGGGCCGCCGAATGGTCACGCGCGGCCGAGCCCTATGAGGTTGAAGCAATCAAGCAGGAAAAGGCGGGCAAGTTCAATGAAGCCCGCCACGCCTATTTGATGGCCTACACCTATTACGCGGCGGGTCGTTATCCCGTGCCACACACTCCGGCCAAGATGGCAGCTTACCGCAAGAGCCTTGAGCTTTACGAGAAGGCCGGCCGTTACTTTGATCCGCCGCTGGAACGCGTGCAGATTCCTTACGGCGCCGAGACCATTCCCGCCTACCTGCGCCTTCGGGGCGATGGAGCCAGGCGAGCCGTCATCATCAATTTCGGTGGCATCGACGGATTTAAAGCCGAGGCCTTCGAGTACGAGGAAGCGATGCACCGGGCCGGACTCGCGACCTGCGCCATCGATATGCCCGGCACGGGGGAGTCTCCCATCAAGGCATCGACGACGGCTGAATCTCTATTCAGCGCGGTCATAGATTATCTCGAGGGGCGACCGGAGGTGGACGCCAAACGCATCGGCATGGTAGGGCGCAGTTTCGGCGGCTACTGGGCGGCGAAGATGGCCTTTGTGGAAGCACAGCGTTTGCGGGCGGCCGTGGTGTGGGGTGGCGGGGTTCATTATTTTTTTCAGGAAGACTGGCTGCGGGAGTCGACCAACGCGGAAAGTTATCTCATGGATCACGATATCGCCCGCTGTATGGCATTCGGCGCCAAAGACATCGATGCCCTTGCCAAAGTTTTTCCGTCGATGTCGTTAAAGACCCAAGGCTGGTTGGAAAAAACCTGCTGTCCCATGCTCATCGTCAACGGTAAAGACGATGTGCAAACCCCCATCGCCGATCTT
>JBFJNS010000471.1:0-2565 GCA_041618055.1 Binatia bacterium | reverse complement strand
GGGTATTCGCTCTACAAAGGGGCTTCTTTCTTGATCGGAAAGTTGGGGACAAAGATCGCCTCCGAACTGGTAACGGTCATTGACGACGGCACGATTGCGGGAGCCCTGGGATCCAGGCCTTTCGATGCCGAAGGACTGGCCGTGCGGAACAAAACGATCGTCGAAAAGGGAGAATTAAAAAGCTATCTCCTGGATACTTACAGCGGTAAGAAGCTCGGCATGCCTTCCACAGGCAACGCATCGCGCTCGGTAGGGGAGCCTCCGAGTGTTGCGCCGACGAATTTTTTCCTCGCTGCCGGTCCTCATGCGCCGGAAGCGATCATTCACTCGGTCAAAGAAGGCTTTTTCGTCACGGAGCTGATCGGCTTCGGCGTCAATTTGGTCACCGGCGATTACTCGCGGGGCGCCGCAGGGCTGTGGATCGAAAACGGCGAACTCGCTTACCCCGTCGAAGAAGTGACTATCGCGGGGAACCTCAAGGAGATGTTTCAAAACATTGAGATGGTGGGCAGTGATCTTGAGTTGCGAGGAAGGATTGCCGCGCCGACGATCAAGATCTCACGGATGACGGTTGCCGGTAATTGAGTTCACAAGACCTTAAATCCCGCCTTCAAAATCGCACGCAGGAAGTCGTCGATATGAGACTGACTTGGATCGAACTCCAGGACCGCAACGCTCCTTTCGACGCTGAAATCCACGGCGTCAACCCCGGGCACCGCCTCCAGCGTTTGCCGCAGGATGGGTAAGTCAGCGGGTGCTAAATTCTCGATGGAGATAATGGCTGTCTTCGTTCGCATGGTGTTGACTCAGATCCCATTAGAACCCCGAAGTCCGAATTTTTTCCCGACCTCCCGTGTCGTCAATGCCTGGCGCCCATGGGCAGGTTGAGCAAGTAAGCGTCGGTCAAGGCAATGACGAGCATTAAAATCAGATAGGGCCATGGCCCGCGCGCTGACAGAACGGCCGTCGGCCCCCAGCGGCCGACGGCAAGCCGGTAGGCTGTGTAAACACCGTAGAGCAAGGCGATCAGGAGAAAGAGCATCTGCAGCCAGTACAGAACAGGCGGCTCAAGCCAGGGAGCAGGGGACCAGTCGGGGGTGCCGAAATACCAGGGAGTAAATTGGTTGAGCGTTTTGAGGAGCACCGGACCCACCAAAGGGCCCTCGACAAAGAAGTGCTGCATGTTGTGGGCGAGGTGCATGGCTAACCCAAGAGGAATAAAGGCGTAGCCAAATTGGACAAAAAGCTCTCCAGGAGACGTTTTTTCGGGTTTGCCCAGCAAATACCAGGTCCAAAGGCCGGCGAGGTAGACGAGCAGCGGAACCAAAAGCACGGCCAGCCAGAAAACCACCGAGTACGTGAGCTTCTCGATGGTCGCGTGGTCGCTGATGCCAAGAAGACTAAATGGAAGATACGCAGAGATGGCGTGCATCCAGCCGTGCCAGGCGGTGACCATATGGCCTGCTGCGGTTCCGGAGACGGCTACCATGGCAACGGCCAGGAAGGATTCGTCAAACGTGCGGCGCGCGGCGGTCCAGAGATCCTTGCCGAACGATCGGAACTGCATGCTGATGTTTTCTTCAAAACACGTGTTCAGACAGTCGCCGCAATAGATGCAATAGGTGTTGGCATCCATACGCTGGGGAAACTCGAACATAGGGCAGCCCTTACCGGCGTCGTTACCAACGTAGCAGGCCTTTGTCGTGTCATGTTGGCAGAGTGAGAGAGAGCGGGCGCGCAGCTCCACGGGGGCGAACATCGAATAGAGTCCGATGATACCGCCGATCGGGCAAATGTATCGGCAAAAGGTTCGCCGTGCGAAAAAGGCGCCGACCGCGACGGCCAATACACCGAAGATCAGAAATATCATGGCGGTGCGCCCTGGGCTTCCCACGATCCCCCAGTAGCCGTCGGCCCAGGTCAGCAGCATGAAGAGCCCGGTGGCCATCCACAGATTGCGGTAACGCCGGGAGAATTGCCGCTGGGCCCCGGTTAACTGGTTTGTCCACTCGCTCACGGCGCCGACGGGACAAACCAGGCACCACGCTCGGCCCATCAAGACAAAAGTAAAGATTACACCGGCCCACCAGATCGTCCACAGCATGATCGTGCTCAGATTGCGGGACGATTCCTGGGCGTCAATGAAACCAAGAAGGACCACGATCGCAAAGATCAGGAGCATCAGCCCCTGAAACACGACTTTCCACAAGCTGGCCCGCATGATGCGGGAAAACCAGGGGAGTTCGAGAAGATTAAAACTGCCTGTTAATTGTCCAGTGCGGTCGGCCTGCACCCGAAATGCATAGATCGCGACCCCAAAAGCCAGCAGAATCGCCGCAAATGAAAACCACATGCGAAAGTTGATGCCGGCGGGGAGTTTCACCTCGAAAGGTAGCTGAGTGATGATCGCGTCGTTGCGACCATCCTGTCCAGGTATAAGCATGGCAACCTGGAGCAGATAGGGCCCCAGGATCGTTGGCGTGAAGTCGAGATGGTAGTGCCCAGGATCGTTTCCTTCAATCGCAGGAACGAAACCGCTGAGATCAATGCGTCCCTCCGCGGTCC
>JBFJNS010000470.1:0-2572 GCA_041618055.1 Binatia bacterium | reverse complement strand
CTCTGTGATCTCCGTGTCTCTGTGGTGAATTTTTCATAGTTCAAATCGTTCCAGTACTTTCAATTGTTCCAGTCGGTCAAGAGTTCAACGGTTCAGGGGCGCGGTGAGTATTGCTTCATAAACAATTTTAATCCGCCAGATTATTTGTTACCCCATAATGTATGATTTCGGCGTTGCTTTTCATTTTCATTTTTTGCAGGATGCGGCCGCGAAATGTGCTCACGGTTTTTTCGCTTAGCGAGAGTTCCCGGGCGATGGCGCTGACCGTCTTGCCGGACGCGATCATGCGCATGACCTCGTACTCCCGATCGGAAAGTCTTTCATGAGGGGACTGTTCGAAGTTCACGGTCAAGCCGGTTGCCAGCTTTTCGGCTAGAGTTTCGCTGATGTATTTTCCGCCGCCGATGACTTTCTTGATGGCTGCAACCAGCTGCTCGGGCACCGAATCCTTCGTCAGATAACCCACCGCCTCCGCCCGCAGGGCTCGGACCGCGTAGCGGTCCTCCGAATGAATGCTTAACACCAGAAGCGGCAGCTTTGGCTTTTCCTGCTTGATCTCTTTCAAGATCTCGAGGCCGCCCCGCCCTGGCATACTAATATCCAGCAGCACCAGATCCCACTTATGCCGCCGCGTTTGCCCCAAAGTCTCGTTCGCGTTGCACGCTTCCCCAACGACAACATTACTAAAAGTCTCGGCCAAAATACGCCGCACCCCTTGGCGAACTACAGGATGGTCATCCACGAGTAGAATTCTCATGTGACAAACACCGCTTTCTAATGCGCGGGAATCCGCAACGACACGATCGTTCCTTTGCCGCGAATCCCGCTCATTTCCAGATGGCCTCCACATACAAGCGCACGCTCTTTCATGCCGAGAATGCCGAAGGAGCTGTGGTCGGTAAGAGCCCGCCGCTTGATGCCGCTGCCGTTATCGCTCACCCTGAGCAGCAGGTCACCGGAGTCCGTTTTCCACTCGACCTTCACCTTGTCGGCCCCCGCATGGCGGGCCACGTTGCTCAGGACCTCCTGAAAGATGCGGAAAACAGCGACGGCGCGACCCGGATCTAGAGAGTCCTCTTTTACGCTGCTTCTCACCTTGCATTGGATTCCAGTGCGCTTTTGAAAATCCTCGGCCTCCCACTCGATCGCTTCTGTAAGCCCAAGATCATCGAGGACCGCAGGCCGCAGCCCCGCCGTGATATTGCGCACCGTGTTCAGCATCGGGTCAATGAGGGCGAAACACGGTGTCTTCACGTTCGATCGTCTGGCTACCGGGCAGCTCCCTATCTCCATCTTCAAGGCCGTCAGCCGTTGACCCAAATCGTCATGCACCCGGCGCGCCAATCGCGATCTCTCCTCTTCCCGCGCGACCTGGATCCGCTGCGCAAGCCCCCTTAGCTGCTCGCGGGAGCGCTGCACCGCCTCGTAGAGCTGAGCATTCTCAACGGCGGTGCCGAGATGATGCGTAATGGAAAAGACCAACCGAACTTCATTGCGCGAAAAGCGATGCACGCGCTTGCCCATAAAGCCGATCACTCCCAAGGTCTTCTGTTTGGATTTTATGGGAATATAAAAGGCGGACCGGAAGCCCGCCTTTAAGGCGCTTTGATGCACGGTCCATTTTTTGTAGAGCGGGTCCGTCTTCATGTCGTCAAAGAAAACAGGGCGCCCAACTTTAAGGACCCTCTTCATGATATTTCTTGCCCGCGGAATTTTTTTTCGCAGGCGACCTTCATCGGCCAGAATGGCGAAATTTTTGCCGTTTCTTTCGAGAAGACCGATTCGTCCGATGTCGAACTTGTATAGCTTTCGCACCTCGTGCATGACGCCGCACAATAGCGTTCGCAGATCGAGAGACCTGTTGATCACTTTGGTGACGTGGTGAAAAAGCAAAACTTCCCTGGCCTGCGCCCAGGATTCTTCGAAGCGGCTGGCATATTCAACGCCGATGGCTATTTGATTGGCCATAGAGGTAATCAACTGCATCTCCTCCGGCCTGAGGCGGCGAGATTTCCGGCCTATGCAGCAAATGACCCCGACGATCGTCGATTTGGATCTTATGGGGAAGCCCGCCCAGAAGCTGAACCCAGCCTGCCGCGCGCTTTTGCTCAAACTCCGCGTGTCATACGCGGGGTCGTGTTGGACATTTTCGTATATCAAGGGCTTGCCCGTTGCCGCCACAGATCCAATGTTCCCTTGGCCCATTTGAAAGACGGCACGCTGGGCAAAGAGGCCGGGGTTGTTTTCAAATGACACCTTCAAACAGACGTCGTTCCTTTGAGGATCCACAAGATAAATCCGCGTCGCATCAAGATTAAAAATCTCCGTGATCTCCCTGACGGCCTCATGCAATGTGGTAGTCAAGTCGAGAGATTCGCTGGCCGCGGTTGTGATGGAATGAAGAGCGGCGAGCTGCTGGTCAAGCTCATGCAGGCGACTATCCTCTTTGCCGTAAGCCTGCGTGAGCTTGGCGTTCTCTAAAACCTCATGATTGACGTCCCTGTAGAGCTGGCAATTTTGAATCGCCCTCGCTGCGTGGCCGGCAAGCTCGGAGAGAAACCCGGTTTCTTCG
>JBFJNS010000469.1:0-2572 GCA_041618055.1 Binatia bacterium | reverse complement strand
GGCGGCGGCTTGGCTCTATACGCACTGGCGAAGTCGCGAGCGTTTTCCGCCGGGGTGATCTACTACCAGAGCCTCTTCCCCGACCCGGCAGAACTGAAGGGGATCACGGCACCGCTGCTCTGCCATTACGGGACGGACGACCCGGGGACGACCAAAGCCGAAATCGACATGTTTCGCGAGGCTCTGGACAGATACAAGAAGCGCTATGAGATCGAGATGTACGACGGAGCCGGACATGCGTTTCTTAATAATCCCCAGAGCAAGAACGCCGCGAACCTCGAGGCGGCGGCGAAATCCGTCGATAAAACCTGCAAGTGGCTGCGCAAGGCGTTGGCGTAGCCTTAGTTTTGGGGAAAGGGACTGAACTGGTCTCACTTAAATAATGAGGACGGAGGAAAACTGTGGCAAACAAATGGGATGATCGCAAAAAGGCCCAGGAAGATGAGTATTTCGTCAGGAAAGAACAGGAGCAGCTGGCGAAGTTGAAGGCGAAGCAGGAAGAGGAAGCGAAGACTGAGCTACAGAAGGCTTCTCACATGCGCTGCCCGAAGTGCGGGGAAGAACTGAAGGAGCGGCACTTCAAGAAGATTCTCATCGACCAGTGTCCGGGATGTCACGGCATCTGGTTAGACGCGGGCGAGATCGAGCATGTCACTGAGCGCGAGGGCGACAGCTGGTTAGGCAAGTTCTGGCAGAAAAAAGATTGAAGTACGGCGGCGCCCGCTCGAGAGGCGGCCAAGGCTTGGGTTCTTTGGCCGCGCTCGGGTTAGTTAACCTTAATCCGACTCTTTTCAGACCGGCTCGGCCCAGGAGATTCCCGACCGTGGGCATACCCTCCGGGATTGCAAGTGGCAAATGTCATATTGCGAGTTTGAGATCTGCGATCTGAAGTCTTTCATTCCGAGTGCGGCGAGCACCAGGCCGCACTCGCTGATCACTGGGCTATGCGGGTTTTTGTCGGATCCGGGTTAACAAACCAAGGAGGAACTTAGCATGAAAAATAGCCGACTGTTTTTCTCAACGGGCCTGCTAGGAGCGGCAATTGTTTTTGGAGTTGTTGCCTGGCCAATCGGCGGTGGGCTGTATGGCGGAAGCGAGGCTTTTGCGCAAGCGGCGAAACAATCGGACCACGAAGACAAGAAGATCGTTCCCTACGTGCCGACGCCAGAGGAAGTGGTGGACCGAATGCTGGCAATAGCCCAGGTTAAAAAGGGCGATGTCGTCTATGACCTCGGCTCGGGGGATGGACGAATCGTCATAACTGCGGCTAAAAAATACGGCGTCAAGGCCGTTGGCTTTGAAATCGACCCGGAGCGCATTAAAGAGTCGCGCGAGAACATCAAAAAGGCCGGGGTTGGCCATCTGGTGGAAATCCGCCAGCAAGATATCAGAACGGTGGATTTATCCCGGGCCTCGGTGTTGACGATGTATCTGCTGCCGGAGGTGAATTTGATGATTCGCCCCAACATTTGGAAACAAATGAAGCCCGGCTCACGGGTGGTCTCCCACGACTTCGATATGGGCGACTGGAAACCGCTCAAAGTTGAACATATGAAGGATGGGTCGGGATGGGAGCACACGATTTACTTCTGGCGGGTAGAAGCCAAGGACGCTACCCGCGATTATCGCTAATCCGCTGTCGATCTCTTAGCAGGTTGCTGAAGAACCTCCCTTCATCCTTCGACCGGGCTCGGGACGAACGGAAAGCCTTTGATACCATTGAAAATTTTCCGTTCATGCTGAGGTGGTCGAAGCGTTCCGAAGCTTTTTAAGCAATCTGTTGGGTCGAAACCTCTTGTCCGAGGTGAATTCCGTGGATCGAAGTAAAAGCGAGAGACACGCGCCAATGTGCTGGTCCATTGACTTTGTGACGGCGGATTGCTCAGAATCTAAAGTCAAGGGGAGGGAATTATGAGTGCGCTCATTGCCGTGATCCTTGGGATAATCACCGTCTACCTGACGTATACACGGTACGCTCGTCGCATTGACCGCAACGTCATCCAATCCGATCCCAAGCGCGCGACCCCCGCGACGCTCTACACAGACGGCGTCGATTTCATGCCCACCAATCGAAACATCCTTTTCGGTTACCATTTCAAATCCATAGCCGCAGCGGGTCCAATCGTCGGCGCCATCGTCGCGGCGACTCTGTGGGGCTGGCTGCCAGCGATGATATGGCTCATCCTGGGGGTCGCCTTTATGGGGTGGGTAAGCGACTACAGCGCTATCGTGATGTCGGTGCGTAACGAGGGGCATAGCCTGTCGGCGGTTGCTCACCGCCTTGTTTCGCCCCGAACCCGCACCATTTTGTTCCTGTTTATTTTCTTTTACTTGCTTCTCATCGCCGGCGCTTTCGTCGGCATCATGGCGACGGTCATGGAAACGCAGCCGAGAACTCACCTTGGGATTATCTTGCTGGTGATCATGGGGTTGCTGCTCGGCCAAATGCTCTATCGCTGGCGCGTCGGCTTGGTGCTGGCAACGGTCATTACCGTTGGTGCTACCCTGCTCGCCATCCTCACCGGCCATGCAACGGAAGGAATTTTCAGGGGATTCACCGAAGGATTCAACG
>JBFJNS010000468.1:0-2575 GCA_041618055.1 Binatia bacterium | reverse complement strand
TGGATGCGGCCCAGAGAATCGGGTCCTGCCCGCAGCTTATGGCGACGGGGCAGCTTTGACCTCTAGCCCAGTACTTTTTGCGGATGAGATCCGTATGTCTGCCAGGAGAAAGGAAGATGGTAACGGTGTTGCGGTTGTGTATCTGAACGCGCCCGGTGCCTAGGTTGACCCAGCCTTCCACGGGGTCCTGGGTGATGACCATACAACCGGTGCCGATGTAGCGTCCGCCATCCTTTTCGTGCCAGCGAGGTGCGGGGAAGATGAATAGATCGACATTATCTCCGCGGATCTCATTTTCCAGAACAGGACCCCACTGCACTTCTTTTCGGGGCAGCGGGGTAAGCCGGCGCTCCCGCTCTCTCCAGATCTGGACATGCTCCAGCTTTGAAGAGCCGTGCGGTAGACCTAGAGCGGACGCTGCCCGTCGATGGGCCGTAAACACGTTGGTGGCAACTCGGAAACCTTTCGGATAGCCCGGTACCGCATCGAACAGGAGGGCAGGCGCATTCTCCGACATCGCCTGCCACTCTGTGATAAGCCCGATCTCTGTTTGCCAATCGGCTCCCTCGACTCGCTTGAGATCTCCCAGTTCTTCAGTCTGCTGTAAGAACTCTCTCAAGTCGGTAAAGAGCCGAGACACTTATCCCGCCTTTCGCACTTCCACCCGCGTGCCCCGGTCGCTAAAGCCGGGATAATTGCTCATGGTGATGGGCCGGATTTGAAAATAATCCCCTGCGAGCTCCACGGGATTCATAGGCGACGCCATGACGCTCTTGAAATGGCGCCAGCCGTTGAATTGATAGTTCTCCCACGAATGATACATCACCACCTGTCCGGGTCTTACGGCAGGCGTGACCGCGGCGTGGACTTCAAAGGACGCGACATCGTTAAACACTTCGACCTTATCCCCGTCCTGGACCCCTCTGGAAGCGGCATCCTCCGCGCTGAGGAACATGACCGGCTCGCCGCGCTGAAGCTGCAGCATGAGAGATTCGTCGACCTGATCACTATGGATGCTCCAGCGGGCGTGCCCGCCGGTGATCATGAGCGGATAATTGCCACCCGCTATGGGCGGATCCTTATGGACCGGCCAGTCTTCTCCCAACTCCCGGAACAGCTCGTGATCGATGAGAAACTGGATTCGGCGGGTGAGCGTCGGGTAGGGATCCTTCCTTTCGGTATGCCAGGTGAGAGGCACAAGGGTCTCGCCAGGAACGATATCGCAGGTGTTGCCGATGGAGCGCATGCCCGTGCCGACCCCTGTGTATGACGCGAAGCCGCGGTCCTTGAACTCTTCCCAATCGATTTGCTCCACATTCGACGCGTTCAGAAATGCATCGCGCGCAACACCTTCTTCATCATCCTCATCATACAACCCGCCGAAGGTCACCCTATCCTCCAGGCCGGCGAACCGAAACTCCACGTTCTTAGAGTTTTTGTAGCTCTCTATGCCCTTCTCTTTGGCGCGCTGTTCGATCTTCCGAGCCAGAAGGCAAAACATTTTCCATTCGCCCATCGACTCGTATAGCGGCAACGAAGCCTGGTTGACGACATGGACGAAGGGTTGAACCGGCATGCCCATGAGGAAGGTCGACGTCTTTTCGTACCAACTGCAAGCGGGCAGAATTAAGTCCGCATACATCGCGGTGGCGTTCCAGCGCCAATCGATGGAGACGAGGAGGCGCAGTTTGGGTAGAAATGTATTGAGCAGGAGATTGGTCGCCCGCGAGCGACGGAGGAAATTGCCGCCGAGGGCAAACATGATCTTGGGCTCTTTGTCCTCCCCGGGAGAGAGAAATTGCCATTTCTTGTCGAACGCCTCTTTGACATGTTCTTTGATCGGCCGTTTGACGTGGGGATCCCATTCCGGATGCTGCGCGCACAGATCGAGAATTCCTCCGTGAATGTAGTACATCAGAGAGGTCGGCGTGATGCCGCCCCCTTCGAAAGCCTGGTGCACGTATTCATAGAGGATCATCTCATCCGTATAGCCCTCCTCGCGCCACTGGGCGAAGCGCGGGTCTCCGCCCGCTGCGGACAGGATGACCTGGTCGCCCCTTTTCTCCAGGCCGCCAATGGAGGTATCGAGCCCCATCATGGGAAACGCGCTGAAAGTGGCGCCTTTACGTCCCATGTGGCCGCAAAGAGCGAAAATGAGCAGCATCGCGCGCTCGATGAGATCGCCGTGATAATGCTTTCCCCAGTTGGCGCTGCTGATGTTCACGACTCCTTTGGCCGTCGCGATCTCGCGCGCCAATTGCTCGATCATCTGCGGCGAAACACCGGTTATTTTGCTCGCCTGTTCCGGCGTGAAGTTTTTGTCCAGGTGCGTACCCAGCATGTCCATGACAGGCTTTACTTTAACTTTGCCTTGGACCGTTTCGACTTCGTAAGTGCCGTTCAAGGCAGGGACGACACCATTCAGCGCCAGACTCTTTCTCGGTGCTTCCTTCACAGAATTGGAGGCCGAATCCCAGAAATAAAAAATATCCTGTCTGCCGCCGGACTTGAGATCCTTCTCACGCAGAAATTTGCCCGTCGACTCCACCACGAGCAGCGGCAGGTCGGTTTGCTC
>JBFJNS010000467.1:0-2597 GCA_041618055.1 Binatia bacterium | reverse complement strand
TGGGCGCGTGACGCACGATTGACCTTTGACAGAAACCCGCCGTAGGAGCGCGCTCGCGCGCGATTCTTCAGACGGGCGGCTGCAGGCTGCGCCGTGCGCACCAACGAAATTAATGAAGAATTTGTCCACGGAATACCCACTCTCGCTTTGGCGGGACCAGGGTTTAGCGGGCATAACAATTTTCTCCGATAGCCTATCCTCGCTTCAGCGAGAACAAGTTCCACGGGTATGGCGAGCTCCCGTATGGTGCGTTGTGCGCACGGCCAATCGCAGATGGAAATTGGTTCACCCGGTGCATACCACAATCGAAACTCATGCTGCGCACGGCGCATTCAATAGCTACACCGTCATTCCCGGGTGACCTCGGCTTTCGCGAGGAGGAATCCAGTAGTCAAATTCCTCATTAATTTCTGCGCGATATTCTACGGAACGGTCGAGTAAGAATCGCGGAGAAGGCTGCCTACCGCTCCGACAGCGGGCCCGCGCCCACAATGCCTTGGGCGCCTCCATTTTTCAGGGCCGATGAACCCGCCTCTTCGAAATCATTTGAGTCTTACCCCTTCGTTTTTTACTTCCTTTGTTTTTGTGCTTTGATTTCTTTTGATCATAAATCAGAAACAGGACGTTTAAATTTTGAATTCTTAAGCAGCAGAAAAATTACGTCTCTCCTCATCCGAATTCGCCAACACGCATTGCTTACTTCCCAACTGATTTCTATTTCTTCCCGTTTCTGTCAACTGAGAAAGTTTTAACGTGAATCGCTTCTAAGTTTGAGTTTTCTTGATAGAGATTTTCGAATAGTAATCCTAGTGTCTTTTACCAGACGACAGCAAAGAAAGCTGGACCTTATCAGTTTTTAAAATTGTTTCTAGAAGTGGAACAAGGATCGTTTTATCCATTATCAGAGGGGTGAGCGTTTATCGAGTATTCGATAAAGGAACCGCGCGGCGATCGCTTTCACCGAGCTGCAACGGAGCTTAAACAGCCGACGAAAGTATTGATTGACCCGTACTCAATAAGTTTTTCCATGCGATATTTGAGATTAGGAGATGAACATGAAAACGAGGAAATCAGTGTTGTCATTAATGCCCTTTGCGTTGGCAGGCATGGTCGCGATTTCGGGCCCGGCGGCGGCCAAACCAGTTCCCGGAGATCTTGCCCAACCTCAAAATCTGTCCTGCAATGTCGAGACTGACGCGATTCTGGCGGCTTGGGATGACGTGGATGATGCTAAGAAATATTCCGTGAGTGTGACCGCCAATTATATTCTCATGGACGTTGTCGAGCCGGAGAGAACGCACGAGTTTGACTTCGGCACGGGCGACCGCACCGACGGTGACCCGGCCAGTCAATCCGACCTGGACATTCCGCTGGAGGACCTTCAGGCGACCTTCATTGACAGCGCTGGTATGGAGGTGACTGTTGACCCAGTCTCCGCTAGCCTGCGCGTAAAAGGTCTGAATACCGGGAAGGGCTCGGGACGGCAGAACCACCTGTTCTCTGAATCCTGCTTCGTTGATTTAGCTATCTAACAACCGAGTCCTTCTGGCTGAAATGCCGGACGGGGGCAGAGCATGTGTCTCGTCCCCGTTCGGCCCTTGCCCTCCTTATTGCCCGGGTTCCGATATGCCCCGCTCCAAAGCGAGCCTGCTCCCACAGTATTCCTTCGCTTTCTTCCGGCGAACACGCCGCCTCGCGCTGTGGACGCGCTTCGTCGCCGTGGGTTCCAACCATCAGAGTTCAATGAGGAACTTGTTTACTGGATTTCCGCCCCGCTTCCGCAGGGACAGGGTTTAGTGCGCATCACGATTTTATCCGATCGCCAGTCCCCGCCTCAGCGAGGACAGATTCCGCGGGAATGGCGGGTTGCCGTAGGGTGCGCCGTTCGCACTAACTAATCGAATGAAGAAATTGTCTACTGGATTCCTCCTCGCGAAAGCGGGGATCACGCGGGAATGACGAGTAGTGGTGTAAAAGGCGCGCCAGGATTAGTGCGCTATAGGTTTCCGCGACTCCTACATCACTCGAGTCCAAGCTCGCTTTACGAGTCACCCTCGTTCTCATTCCACCACTGATGAAAATGGTGTACCGGGCCGGGGCCGTCGCCGAGTTGATACGCTGCGCCTGCTTCGATCGCGCGGCTGATGTAGCGCTTCGCATTTTGTACGGCCTCCCGGAGAGTGCTGCCCCGGGCAAGATAGGCGGCGATGGCGGATGAGAACGTGCATCCGGTGCCGTGGGTATTGGGAGTTTCGATGCGCCGCGCCTTAAACCACTCGGTTTTTATCTTTCCACCCGGCTGCCGTGTGACCAGGCAATCCGAGCTTTCGCTCTTGCTCTGGCCGTGCCCCCCTTTGACGACCACCGCTCGCGGCCCCAGGTCAATCAGATGCCGGCCGGCCTCTTCCATTTCCGCGACGGTGGAGACGGCCTGGCCCAACAGAACTTCCGCTTCGTACAGGTTGGGGGTAATGACGTCGGCGAGGGGAAAGAGTCTTCGGCGCAATGCCTCCACCGCTTCGTCTCTGAGAAGCTTGTCACCGCTCTTGGCCACCATCACCGGATCGAGAACGACGTTGGGCGGGCGCCATGCCTCG
>JBFJNS010000466.1:0-2601 GCA_041618055.1 Binatia bacterium | reverse complement strand
TGTTGCAGGCGGGCAGCATCGAAGCCGAAACCGCCCAATTCGAGCGCGAGGAAGTCGGGCTGACAGAATTGCTCGGCGACCTAAGGTCGGAGTTCTCTGTCCCGGAAGGCAAGCCAATCGATCTTGTTTGGGAGAATTCCGCAAACCTGCCGGTCGTCAAAACCGATGGGAAAAAACTGAAGTGTATCCTTTCCCACCTTCTCGACAACGCTATCAAATTCACCGAGCGCGGCCGGGTCATCATTTCTTCCAAGATTTTGCCGGATCCAGGCAGGGTCGAATTCCGTATCGCCGATACGGGGATCGGTATTCCGGAGGAAGCCATTGCGGGGATTATCGAACAGTTCCAGCAATTGGATAGCTCCATTACCCGCAGCTACACCGGGGCAGGCCTGGGGCTGTTCATCGCCAAGAAATTCAGCGAGCTTCTTGGTGGTCAGATCAGCGTTTCCACCAAGCTGGGTGAGGGTCCCACTTTTACGCTGACGTTGCCTGTGAAGACTTAGGCACAAAATTGGAAGTTTCCAATAGGCGGTTGTAAGAACTTGACGCCAACCAATGACAATCGTCGCATAAGTTTCTCACCTGCCGCTGCGCTGCGCAAGCGCTTGGCGGTTCTTGTGGGTCTTGCCCTGCTGCCGGCGCTTGGGCTTCTCCTTTATGCCGCAACCCAGGAACGCGACCTTAGAATTGCTGCCATTCGAGGTAGCGGGCAAAGAATCGCTCAGGTTGCCGCCGCCCGCCAGACACGCCTTATCGAGTCAACGGTTAAACTTTTGACCCTATTGGCAGAAGTGCCGGCGGTAAGAACGGGCGATGCGTCTGCCTGTCGCCAATTCGTTCGGCGACTTTTGCAGCTTTACAGAATCTACGCGAATATAGGCGTGATTCAGCCAGACGGAAATATATCTTGCAGTGCCGTAGCATTGGCCGAACTTACGAACGTCAAGGAACGGTCTTATTTTCGCGCTGCCGTGGAGACGCGGGGAAACGCGATCGGAGGTTACGAGATCGATCGGAATAGCGGCAAGGCCATCGAGGTCTTCGCTCATCCTGTGCTCGATGACACAGGCAATATCGCCGCTGTGGTATTTGCGGCTTTGGATCTCAATTGGCTCCAAATTTTCGCCGCCGAGGCCGACCTTCCCGAAGGCGCAACGCTGGAGATCATTGACAGCGGGGCCACGGTCTTAGCTCGTTTTCCGGACCAGGAAAAGTGGCTGGGCAAAACGGTCCCCAAAGCGGCAATTTTCACGACGATCCGAAATCAAACCCAGGGCACCCAGGAGCTATCGGGTTTAGATGGTGTGCAACGCATTTACAGCTACGCGAGTTTAAGTGCAACCGTGGGGAACGATCGCACCACTGTCTTAGTGGGTCTTCCAATGGATAGCGCCTACGCCGAGGCGCATCGCAGCCTGCTGCGCAATCTATTGTGGTTTGGGATTGCAGCGCTATTGGCTCTTGCAACCGCCTGGTTTATTGGGAAGAGCTATGTCGTCAGTTACATAGGAGAGCGCGCCCGTGGGGAGGAAGCCCGACTCCAATTAGCGGCCATCGTCGAGTCCTCGGAAGACGCCATTATTGGCAATACCTTAGAGGGCAGGATCACGAGCTGGAACAGCGGGGCAGAATCCATCTATGGATACACTGCGGACGAGGTCTTGGGCCAGCCAATTGCGATCTTGAACCCCCCGGATCGACCGAACGAAATTCCTCAGCTCCTTGCCAATGTAAGACAAGGCAAGGGAATTAATCGCTACGAGACCGAACGAATTCGAAAAGACGGTCGCCGTCTCTACGTTTCGGCATCGGTGTCGCCCATCCGGGATCACCGGGAAAACATCATCGGCGCCTCGATCATTGCCCGTGATATCACGCCACTGCGAAAAGCCGACGAGCAACTGCGAGCCCACGCGAGTCAGTTGGAAAACCTCTATTTGATTGCGCGAGAGGTGGGCGCGACCCTTGCACTGGATGAGGTCGTGCAGAGAGCCTTGAACCGAGTCGTGGCCGCGAGTGGATTTGACTTCGCATTCGTGCATTTTTCAAAGACGCTCTCCGGGCGAAAGTCGTACAGCGCCGCAAGAGAATCTGGATCCCCTGAAGGCCCCGCCCGCCTGCTCGGACGAGTGGGCGAAGATGTGGAACAAAAAATTCTTGCCTGTGACGCCCCATGGTTTGTGGACGATACGACTGCCATTCCAGAGACTGCATTACTGGCCGCTGAGAAACAAATCAAAGCCCTGGCGATGCTTCCGCTTTCCGGAAGCGAAAATTTCCGGGCGACGCTCACATTGATGAGCACTCGAGACCATCGTTTTGAAGCCGAGGAATCTCGCTTTCTGGTGGCCTTATCCCGGCAAATCGGCTTGGCCATAGATAATGCGCATCTATACGAAGCAACGATGGAGATCAACCAGAACTTGAACAGAGAGGTCGAGGAGCGCAGACGGGCAGAGCAGCACCTTGCGGAATTTACCGCGATGGTTGTTCATGATCTTCGCTCCCCCTTATCGAACGTGGTTTCGGTAACCGAATCCATTGCGGACGGGCTTTTCGGGCCTGTTTCGCACGAACAGAGTGAATGGCTGTGGAAGA
>JBFJNS010000465.1:0-2615 GCA_041618055.1 Binatia bacterium | reverse complement strand
GTCAATTTACCGCGAGCTTTACGTGAGCTGCACGGCCGGTTTGATGGCGTCCAAGAGTGTAACCATCGGTCCGCGGGTGACCAACGCGTTGACACGTCATCCGACGGTGACTGCCAGCGCCATAGCAACCATGGCTGAGCTCGCTCCGGGGCGGGTCTTCGCCGGTGTGGGAACGGGCGACAGCGCGTTGATTAATATTGGCCTGCGGCCGGTCAAGCTCGCTGCCCTGGGCCAATTTGTACGATGCATTCGCGGCTTGATGCGCGGGGAGCGGGTCGAATATCAGGCATCTGAGTTCTGTCTCACGTGGGCTCGAATGGAGATACCTATTTACGTCGCCGCTCATGGTCCGAAGACTCTGGAGTTCGCTGGAGAGCACGCGAATGGCGTGATTTATGGAGATGGGGTTGGAAAAGAGATCGTGACCGATGCGTTATCGGCTGTTGCTCGGGGAGCCGCGAATTCCGGTCGGCGTGTGGAAGACCTGGATATCTGGTGGGGATTGTGCGGCAACGTTAACGACAGCAGAAAGCAAGCGCTCACGCAGATAAGAATGTTGCTCGCCGCGAAGGCCAACCACCTGGCGCGGTTTCCGGATCAGAATAAGCACGTCCCGTCGGAATTTCGAGAGGTGCTGAACCGGATTCACAAAAGCTACAGCTATCTCGAGCATCAAAAGCCGGGCGAGACAACCAACGCCCGTCTCGTCAACGAGAGCGGGCTGGAGGATTACTTGGCCGACCGTTACGCGATTGTCGGTACACCCGAAGATTGCCTGCGCAGGTTGCGCAAATTGGAACAGATGGGCGTCGGTAAAATTTGGTTGAACGTCCACTTCGACGACAAGATAGGATTTATGAAAAGGTGGAGTCGAGAGGTCATGGCCAAGATCACGTAGGCAATGGTTCCCGCTTAACGATAGAGGTATCAAGATGCAAGACTTAAGAGAATTTATCCGCGGAGTGGAAACTCTCGGCGAGCTTAAAACCGTGCGCAAAGCCGATTGGGATCTCGAAATCGGGGCGATCACCGAGGTCTCCGCGTCAGAGCCGAACCCGCCTGCGCTGCTCTTCGATGAGATCAAAGGCTACCCGCGCGGCTTTCGCATCTTGACCAACATGTTTCAGACCCAGTCGCGAACTGCACTCGCCTTGGGGCTGCCCGAGGATCTTAAAGGCGTGGAGCTGGTCCGCGCAGTGAAGGATCTTCTAAAGTCCGCTTCTTCCGTGCCTCCGGTTTTGCGCGACGATGGGCCCGTCCGACAGAATATATTTACGGGAAAGGAAGCAAACGTTTTAAGGTTTCCCGCACCGAAGCTTCACCGGGAAGACGGAGGAAGATATTTGGGAACGGCGGACGCGGTGATCACGCGGGACCCCGACGCTGGTTGGGTGAACCTCGGCACGGCGCGGATTCAAATCCTCGACGAACACCGAGTCTCGCTGTACGTGTCTCCCGGTAAGCAGACCCGATTGATCGCGCAGAAGTATTGGGACAAGGGAGAAGGTTGCCCGGTCGCCGTGGTCTGCGGCCTCGATCCGATTCTGTTTGCTGTCGCGGGCTTGGGTTTGCCCTGGGGCGTCTCCGAGTACGATCTTGCGGGGCATATTGGAGAGTCTCCTGTCGAGGTTGTCAACGGAGAGATCACCGGATTGCCTATTCCAGCCTCGTCGGAGATTGTTTTCGAGGGCGAGATCCCGCCGCCGCAGGTCGAATCCGAAATGGAAGGGCCGTTCGGGGAGTGGACCGGCTACTATGCGTCGGGGACACGTCCGTCGCCGCTGATCCGCGTAAAAGCGATCTATCACCGAAATGATCCGATCCTTACAGTTCTTCCCGATTTCAAGACCTATCCACTTTCGAGCTATATGTTTCTGATTTTTTGTGCGGCGGGCCTGTGGAACGAAATCGAGCAGGCGGGAATTACGGACATCGGCGGCGTCTGGTACGCCGAATGGGGCATACGATTTTTTGCGGTGATCTCGATTAAACAGCGATATGGCGGCCACGCGCGGCAGGCAGCGCATATCGCGCTCGGCGCCCGTGAGGGAGCCTACCTTGGACGTTTCATCGTTCTTGTTGACGACGATATCGACCCATCCAACATGAACGATGTGTTATGGGCACTCTCCACGCGCTGCGATCCGCAGACATCCATCGAGATCGCAACCAACTGCTGGAGTACACCCATCGATCCGCGGCTCCCCCCTGACAAAAGGGCGGCGGGAGATTTTACTAACTCACGGGCGATTCTCGATGCCTGCCGGCCGTTTTCGTGGCAAGGTCATTTTCCGAAGGTTCATTCTATCGACGCCGCCTACCAAAAGGAAATTAAGCAAAAATGGAGTTGGCTTTTTAGCTAAATTGGCTTCGCTCCCAAGGGAAGAAAGCGTTGCTGTACGTTGATCCGCGCGAACCATAGACAAGCTGGAAAAAGAGGGTGAACTAGCCAGAGTTCGGAACGAGGTCGATCCAAGATTCGAAGTCATTTAAATGTAAATTGCCAATCGCTCTTCTGAGGCTCCACCGTAAACTTGTCGTTTACATCCTGAGGGAGGCTCCACTTTTTCAGGCGACGTCCCTCCTTGAGAGCCTGGAGCTCTCGCTGCCAAATT
>JBFJNS010000464.1:0-2617 GCA_041618055.1 Binatia bacterium | reverse complement strand
GCGACGCCACGCTCGTTTACGTTGATCGTTGCGGACGATGTATCGCAGAACGCGCTTTCCACCTTCATCGGCGCGTTCATCTTCAGCATCATCTCGCTCATTGCGCTGAAGAATGACTTCTTCCTGGAGGCTGGCCGCGTTGGACTCTTTGCTTTGACGGCCGTCGTGTTCGCCATGGTCATTCTCACGTTCATTCGATGGGCGGACCAAATCGCTCGGCTGGGAGGGCTGGGGATGACAATCGAAAAAGTCGAGGAGGCGACAGTTGCTGCTATGATGCTGCGGAAGGAAGCGCCCACGCTTCGTGGCGTGCAGGCGCAACGACCACTGCCTCAGGGGCAAGCCGTGCACGCACCGACAGTGGGATACGTTCAACGGATCGACACCTCCAAGCTGCAAGCTTGGGCGGAGGAAGCCCGGGCATGGGTGGCAGTTGCCGCCTTGCCAGGCACCTTCGCCGCGCCAGGGCGTCCACTGGCGTATGTGGGACGAGACGATGCCGAGACGGCTGAGATCGACTATGAGCAGATCGCGAATGCCTTCGTGATCGGGCGTGAACGGGCCTTCGATGAGGACCCCCGATTCGGTATCGTGACGCTCTCGGAAATCGCCGACAAGGCCTTGTCTCCCGGGATCAATGACCCCGGTACGGCGATCGCGGTTATCGGGTCTCTCGTGCGATTGTTCGTTCTGTGGGCAGAGCCTTCGGAGAACACTTCGGAACCAGAGTTCGACCGTGTCGAGGTCCCTGAGCTTTCGGTTCGGGACATGTTCGACGACGCTTTCACTGCAATTTCACGGGACGGTGCTGGTGCGGTCGAGGTTATGGTCCGGCTCCTCAAAGCCCTGAAGTCACTCTCGTACGTAGGCGCTCCTGCAATGCGCGACGCAGCAGTTACTTATGCGCAGCTGGCCTTCGCCCGTGCAGAGAAAGAATTGGACCTCCCTATGGACCTGGCACTTGTGCGCGATTGCGCACAGTTTGCCCAGACCGATTGACGCGGAAAGGCGCCTTGGGCCGCCCAACACCCACTGCAGCCGAAGGCTGTCTGGCCCTGCCAGACAGTTCGGGAGAACAGCGGATATTTTCCTTATATTGATTATTCAAGGAGGAATTTAAAATGACTAATCGCGACTCTCAAGAGATCAAACAGACGAAACAATGGTTTGCAGAACTCTTTGGTCGGGCTTCCCCGACCTACGGCCAGGTTGGTCCAAAGTTCTTTGATTATTTTGGCCGCCGCCTGGTGGAGCTGGCTCAGATTCCCAAAGGGGCTAGTGTTCTCGATGTGGCCACAGGGGGAGGCGCGATCCTCTTCCCAGCAGCCGAGGCTGTTGGCCCACACGGGCATGTCGTGGGTATCGACCTTTCTGAGGCGATGATTCAGGAGACTGCTGTAGAAATAAAACAACGTAGCCTGAAAAATGCCGAGGTGCAATGTATGGATGCCGAATACTTGCACTTTCCCGACGCCTCCTTCGATTACGTGCTGTGCAGCTTGTCGATTTTTTTCTTTCCTCAACATGACCGCGCTCTTTCAGAGATGCATCGGGTCTTGAAACAGGGTGGCGTCCTTGGTGTCACAACATTTTGGCGCGATGATGAGCATTGGAAATGGATGGGAGATTTGTTCGATAAATATCTACCTCAGACCCCAGCAGAAGACGAATCGACCAATGAAGAAGAAGGAGAAGAACCTCCAGAGCCTGATTTTCGATCCCATGAGGGGATGGAGGCGATCATGAATACCGCAGGGTTTACCGATATACAAATCGTTGGAGAAGAGCCGGATTTCGTTTATGGCAGTGAAGAGGAGTGGTGGTCAACCATGTGGTCAGCTGGGATGCGGGCCAGACTTGAAAGAATTGAGAGCACGGCTGGGTCGGATGCCCTGCAACGATTCAAGGTTGAGGCCTTTAAGCAAATTCAAGCAAACAAACACTCGGATGGCTTTTATCAAATGTTTTCAGTACTGTTAACGTTGGCCACAAAACCGCAAGACAAGAGGATCGATACATAAGACGATTTCGATATTTGTAAGACCCGGAGTGTTACTGAATGTTAGTGTCACTACACTGAGGGGAATTGAGAAAAACTTTTTAAGCAATCAAGTCCGGTCACTGAGCGGATAAAGGTCAGGTGCACCCGCAGGTCCTGCGTCGTCACCTCCATCAGGTCGCGGTCACCCCTGGAGTTCCAGCCACAGCGTCAGGTCGTACTCGCAGCATGTGAGAGGCCGCGGGTTCCCGCCTTCGGCGCTTTTGAATTAGATGAAGCCTTGGATGGCCTTCGAAATAAAAGGCTGGAAAGATACTACTTTTAACGGCAATTTAGGGCTTGGGTAAAAGTTAGCAAGCCCGACGAAGTACGGTTACTAATGGTGGCAGGATCAGGATTCAGACCTGGGACGCGCGGGTCTTAGGTCTAGCTCTTAAATTCGCCGGGTTTAAACGAAAAAAGGCACTTTTACATGCCTTTTTCAGTAGCGGGGGTTGGATTCGAACCAACGACCTTCGGGTTATGAGCCCGACGAGCTGCCACTGCTCCACCCCGCATCGTGTGCGCTCTCAATGGAGCGGGCCGTATTCTACCAACCGGGGGGGTGCATGTCAAGGT
>JBFJNS010000463.1:0-2624 GCA_041618055.1 Binatia bacterium | reverse complement strand
CCAATGGTTCTAATTCGCCTTCTACGCCTGGGTGAATTTCTTGTCAAGCGGAGATTTGTTTAAGTATAAACGAATGGGAGGCCGCGCTGGCTCTTCACAGGAGCGAAGCTTGAGCGGAAAAGTGGGAGAAAAAGAGAAAAAGGGTCAAATCTTGACTTATGTACTTAGCCTGGTGCCGAGCTCCAGAAACCATCTTCGAACTCTTGGGTCAGTCTCGATCTTTTCCCGGATCGCTCTGCGATCCCGGCTCACCAACCCTTCGTCCAAAGCTCCAAACCGCTCACCGATTGTCCTCTGCTTGAGCCCACTGTGTCGATGCAAGAGTTCCATCACCAGCGCTCGCTCTTGCCGATGCCGTCCCCGTTTCTTGGTTAGCTCCGCTTCACTCAGCCTGAAATAATACTCCGCTTTCCTTATTAGCACGTCCGCATCAACGTTTTGGATTATGCGATACGACGGTTGATCTTTAGCGCTCCCCTTGATCACGGTATCCTTCATTCGTTTTAATTTTTCCAGAAACTTCCGGTCCCCCAGCACCATCTGGGCTAAAAGATCGTCCCATGGGGTGCCGAAGCCATCGTGGATGCCCTCTTGAAAAAATGCCGCGTATTTTTGTCGCGATCCTCCCACATAGCCGAGTACCGCCTCATAGGCGAGCCAGGACTCTTTTCTCTTTCCATCCAGATAGCCAGGGAGGCTGCTCCACCGATACCGACTGATCTCTCGGATACGGTCTTTCTCGGTTCGCTGGGATTGCGACCTGATCCGTATGGGATTCAAATGGACATAGCGGCTCAACTCCAGCAAATAACTGTCCTGGTCTACCACAATGGCTTTGAATCGGCCCTGGTAGAGGTGTCCGGTCCGGCGGTGGCGGCGGTTATAGTAGCCGGTATAAGAGATATTGAATTGCCTCATGAACTCCGAGAGGTTGGCCTTGGGAGTCTCGACTATCAGGTGAAAGTGATTACTCATCAGTACGTAGACGTGCACTTGGACGCCGAAGATCTCTGCGGCTCTCCTGAGGCGCTCTATAAAGCGCGTGCGGTCATGATCGTCACGGAAGATTGTCCGCCGGTCGTTACCCCGGCAGGTGACGTGATAAAAAGCGTTGGGGTATGAGATCCTTAGGGGCCGCGCCATAACTCAGTAGCTATAGCATAAACCGATCGTAAATACTTAAGTCAAGATTTGACCCTAAATCTCCCCTTAGGTGAGATTTCCCAACACGGTGGTCCCGTTCTGCTTGTACGTGATTTCAGTTACCCGGGACGCCGAGTCGTAAGCGTATTCTACCAGAACGCCGTTGGGAAGCGTCAAGCCGGTCCTACTGGGGCGGCATCCTTATAGCGTGCGCTCTTTGCCGTCAGGCTCACTCATGCTGGAGCGCGTATTCAAAGAAACAAATATTCGGCAGTCTGCATTGGCCAAGAATAACTTCGGAAAGGCAGAAAAGGCGCTGTTAGGGAGTCATATTGTCGTGGCCCGCGTGGAGCGTTAGAATAGAAATCACTGAGGTTGCACTATGCCTCGTAGCGTCGTTCAGATTTCCGGTCATATCATAGACTCCCTCCTTCTGCCCAAGGTGCTCGATATGATCGTCAACCTTCGCGCGGAATTCGAAATCCTCGAAATTCAAATCGGCCACCGGCGGTCCGACCGCAGCTTCGCGCGCATTCAGGTGGAGGCGCCGAGCCCCGAACTGCTGGATCGCGTGCTGGCGAAAATCAAGGAACACGGCGCGCTGCCCGTGGAGGCGGAAAGCGAAGCCGTGGAGTATAGAGAGGCGCCCGCCGACGGAGTCTTTCCCGATGAGTTTTATGCCACGACCAATTTGGAAACCAGGGTACGCCTGGAGAATCAGTGGATTCCCGTCGAAGACGCGGAAATGGATTGTGGCATTGTCATTGATCCCGCTGCTGCAAAAGCGCGCTGCGTACCGATGCATCGCGTGAAGCGCGGCGATCTCGTCGTCGTCGGCCACCGCGGGGTCCAGGTCATACCGCCGGATCGGGAGCAGCCACGGGAAATATTCGAATTCATGGCGAGCTCCGTATCCACAGAGCAGCCCAAGGGACTGCTGATCCGAGAGATTGCTGAATCGATGCGTCGCGTGCGTCGCGACCAGGGGCGCATCCTCGTCGTAGCCGGACCTGGACTGGTGCACACCGGTGCCTCGAAATATCTCGTCGAACTCATTGAAAACGACTATGTCCAGGTTCTGTTCGCGGGCAACGGCCTCGCCGTCCATGACATCGAGTCGGCGCTCTACGGCACGTCGCTGGGCGTTTACCTGGAAAAAAAAATTCGCGCCAGCGAGGGCCACGAGCATCACCTCTGGACGATCAATCGCGTCAGGCGCGCCGGCGGCATTCGGCGTGCCATCGAACAGGGGTTGATTAAAAAGGGTATTTTTTATTCCTGCGTAAAAAAAGGCGTGGACTTCGTGCTCGCGGGATCGATACGCGACGACGGACCGCTGCCTGACGTGATAACCGATACGTTGCAGGCGCAGGATGTCATGCGAGAACAGTCGCGCGGCGTGAGTTTGGCGCTTATGATGGCGACCACTCTGCACGCCATCGCCACGGGAAATCTCTTGCCGGCGAAGGTGAAAACGGTCT
>JBFJNS010000462.1:0-2693 GCA_041618055.1 Binatia bacterium | reverse complement strand
TCGTGTCTCGGCCATTCTCGCCTCCTTATAAATTTCCTTGATTCAACTTAGCATCTTCGTTTCCCGAAGGACACCCGCTCACGGATGGAAATATCTGCCGCAAGTGTCAAAGGGTACGAGGCATTGCCACCGATGTGCTTGTTGCGCAGGAGTGGCTCGGGCAAGCGAATCTTCCTCAATGCTAGTCGTTGACAGGTAGAAGGACTAAACAATCTAAGCGATGGCACGCGGCAAGACCGCTGAGATCTAGTGCGGCCAAGATAACACCCTCGGTCCGAAGTCAAGAGAGAAAGCGCAAATGAAAAAGGATTTCGGGCCAAGCTGAGGTACGGTCGCGCAATCGCGCCTCTCCATTGCTAGACGTAAAGACCTGCGATCTTTACGGTACTAAGGCTGCCCCCAGGTCAGCTCTATCGAAACCGCGCCCGCGATTTGGATTCGGATCTTCGCTCCCGCCGCGTACTTTTTCTTGTCTCGCTTCTTTGTCGTCCCTTTGCCCTGAATGTTCTCTTGCTGACGGAGCCGCCGACCTTTTTTTGACTTCGCTTGAAGCCATAGGATTTCACATCCAGCAACCGCTGGCGCAGATAAGCCGGGTCCAGCCTCAGTTCGTCGCAAACGTTGATAAAGGACAGCGGGGCATCTTCGTTTTTTGCGAAGATCCAATCTCTCGCTTCTTGGAAAAGTTTGACCTCGGCATTTTTGCGAGACTTTGAGAACTTCCAATAACATTCAAAGGCATCTGCCAGGATGGCGATCAGCAATTCTTTCTCCGGTCCTGCCGGGCCGGGGCTTGAGAAATGGCCGAAAAACTGATCGGTCACCACGGGATCGACATGAAAAGGATAACTTGTTTCATTCATCATCAAGTCCTCAAAAAAACCATTTTTCCTAAAGCCCTGCTTCAGGAAAAGAGTCTGTTCTCCGGCTTGGGACTAATTGCGCAGCGTCCAAATCATCGACGCATAGCCATGAGCCCTCTGCCGTTGGATTTTGTCGTTATGAAGATAGGCAATAAGTCGATGTGCGATGGGGCGGCGAGCGCTCGCAGCCAATTATCACGACAGGCCAGAGGTGCAGGTTTTGTTTTCTGTCAAAGCGAACGAATTCGCGCTGGAAAACCGACGTGAACCGGAAGTTACCTAGGCCCAAGACGGGCCGTTGTTTCAGGATCTCATCGAGGTCGTAGAGCGGTCTTTGGGGTCTCCACAGCTTGCCGTTTATAGCCGGGGCCTTCACGCCAGGATGTCGGTCGTCCAGTTCAGGCTGGGAACATCCGGCGCACAAAAGCGCGACCATCAGCGCCCCAAACAAGCCTCCCATGGCGGAAGCCCCGCTGGCGAACTTTATCCTTTCACGGCCAACCCTATTCATTAATGAGGAACTTATCCAAGCGGCGGCGGGGGGTCAAGAGGGACGGCGCCGTAGCCGCCAAGTTGGCGGCAGGAAATGCGATTTTGCCGTACCCGCGGTTGTAAGCAAAGCTCCTCGCGTGAGGGCTTCAGGACTGCCGTTGAATCAGCGGCATAGGAATCGGGACACCTCGCTTCTCAAGCGTAGCTTCCTGCGCCACACGAATCTTACGGTGGTTTTGTTCTCATGTTCGACCATGTGCCCGTCGTCGTTCTGATTGTCCATGCTCGTCTGCCCTCTTGTATGGCGTATTCAAGTAACAGTCCGTGGGCGCTTCGTTGCTAGAGCTAAGTCCTCGGTCCACGAGATTGACGCGTATTGCCAATTTGTCATGGGTGGCTTACCGCCATGTCAAATTCAGCGGCGAATCCGCTTTCCATAAGGCTCTCGCCGGCGCGCTTGCGGGACACAAAACAGGACAAGGCGGGAAGGATGGTACCAAGTCGGTGAGGACCTGCTTCCGAAAGTCTACTTGTGAGAGTCTGGCATGCAGCGTGCTTCGCTCTCCGGTTCAGTTGACGCGATGAACTGAATACCCGACGTGGTCACCATGGGTATCAGGGAGCAAATGGTGAAACCGGCAACGATAGCGCCGGTTTTTTTTTGCCCGAGAGTAGTAAGGGGGCACACTGGACTCAAACCGTCGTCAAAGTCACGAATTAGAAAATGATGCTACCGAAATCCCCGCGCTTCCTAAAAGACGGGCTGGTCGAGGCAAAAACATTGCCTGGGAGGTTTAACAACACACGATAGCACGAACATCATCAGATCCGTATTCCTTGAACCTATTCCGCTAATTTGTTCTGTCAGGTTCGGACGGCTGGACACTGCGAGCTAAATGCTGGGCCGAGAAATTCTTGCGAAGCTTTGCTCCTCGTGCACCGTCTCCGAAAAAGCCTGGCGAGGTATGAGGACAACTAAACTAGTAGTCATTTGGGCCGCCGAAAAGAGCCATTGATGGGTAAGAAGATTCTGATTATCGAAGACAACGCCGACCTGCGGCGCATTCTTGCTCTCACTTTGCGTTACATGGATTACGAGCCACTAGAAGCCAAGGACGGATATGTAGGAATAGAAATGAGTCTAGCTGAACATCCCGATCTCGTCTTGTTGGATCTTGGTCTCCCCGGCATGAACGGGATTGAGACGGCGAAAAGAATCAAGAAGAACCCCGATACGGTCGAGATCCCTATCGTCGCGTATACCGCATGGTCTCAAGCCGAGATCGAATCTATAGCAGCCCTACCGACGCCCCAGCCCAGGCCTGAGGTCAATGGTTC
>JBFJNS010000461.1:0-2695 GCA_041618055.1 Binatia bacterium | reverse complement strand
TCGCTTGTAGCCCGGACGGGCGCTTTCCCATCCACCACCCCGATCCGACGGTGCCGGAGAATCTTGAGCTGTTAATCGAGAAAGTACGCGAAGAGAAAGCGGATCTGGGCGTTGCCTATGACGGCGATGCGGATCGCCTCGGTGCCGTCGACGAGCAGGGAAATATTCTGTGGGGCGATGAGTTGCTGATGCTCTTTGCCCGTGATGTGCTGCAACGGCATCCCGGCGCCGTCATCATTTCGGAGGTTAAGTGCTCGCAACGCCTTTATGATGTCATCGCCAGCAACAATGGAACGGGGATCATGTGGAAGGCCGGCCACTCGCTGCTCAAGGCGAAGATGAAAGAGGCCCATGCGCTCTTGGCAGGCGAAATGAGCGGCCATTTGTTCTTCGCCGACCGCTATTACGGCTATGACGATGCCATTTACGCCTCGCTGAGGTTGGTGGAACTCGTGGCCCATGTGGAGCGGCCGCTTTCGGCGCTTCTTGCGGACCTGCCGAAGACTGTCTCAACGCCGGAAATCAGAGTTGATTGTCCCGACGACAAAAAGTTTCTCATCGCTGAAAAGGCCAAGGAATATTTCCGTCAACACTATAGGATCATCGACGTGGATGGAGTGCGGGTGCAGTTTCCTGAAGGGTGGGGACTCATCCGAGCCTCCAATACCCAGCCCGCGCTCGTACTCCGTTTCGAGGCGCAATCTCCAGAGAAGCTCGCGGAGTATCGCGCCGTCATTGAGAGCAAAGTCCAAGAGCTTGGGAGCCAGTAGAGTGAGGAATGCCGCAGAAGATCGTCATCAGAGGGGCGCGAGTTCATAACCTGAAGAATATCGACCTCGAAATCCCCCGCGATCAGTTAGTCGTCATTACCGGAGTGTCCGGATCAGGTAAATCCTCATTGGCATTTGATACGCTCTACGCTGAAGGTCAAAGACGCTACATCGAATCCCTCTCTGCCGACACGCGCCAGCTCCTCCACCAGTTGGACAAACCCGATGTGGAATCCATCGAAGGGCTTTCCCCGACGATCGCCATCGAGCAAAGCAGCGCAAACTTTGGGCCGCGCTCAACCGTCGGTACGGTCAGTGAGGTTTACGATTTTTTGCGCTTGCTCTTCGCGCGCATAGGGCAGCCTAGCTGCACTGAATGCGGCAGGGCCATCACGGCGCAAAGCATAGACCAAATCGTCGACCAGTTGATGTCACGCTTGGCAGGGGCTCGAATTTTTGTCTTGGCTCGGGTGCCAAGCGAAAAGGGAAGCGATCAGCCCAAGATACTGCGGGAGCTTGTGCGAGCCGGTTTCTCACGGATCCAAATCGACGGCCGGGTTCATGAGCTCTCAGAGGACATCAAACTCAAATCGCCTCTAAGCCGCATCGATCTCGTCGTGGACCGTCTCGTTTTACGAGCGGGCATAGAGAGGCGCCTCGCGGACTCACTCGAAGTTGCGTCACGAGTCGGGCGAGGAGTCGTTGGGGTCGAAGTTCACTCAGAGGCCGCGGGAGAACCGATTCAAAAGCTAAGCTTCAGTCAGCAACTCGCCTGTTCGGGATGTGGCAGTTCATTTCCTGAATTGACGCCGGGTCTGTTTTCTTTCAATAGTCCTCAGGGTGCCTGTCCGGTTTGTGAGGGGTTGGGTATTGCGGAAAAGCAGGCGCGAAAGACGAAACGCCTTGACGCAACTGGGGAACCGCTATCGTGCGCAGGCTGTGAAGGCACGCGGCTAAAACACACAAGCCTGGCCGTGAGCGTTGGCGGAAACAACATAGCCCAGGTTGCCGCCCTGCCGGTCGCGGACGCGATAAGGTTTCTCGAACAGCTCCCGCTTGAGGAGAGGCAGCGCGCCATCGGGGAACGGATCATCAGAGACATCATCTGCCGGCTGCGGTTTTTGGTCCGGGTCGGATTGGAGTACTTGAGCTTGGACCGCCGGTCGGCGACGCTTTCGGGCGGGGAAGCGCAGCGGGTTCGATTGGCCAAGCAGTTGGGATCGAGTCTGGCAGGCGTGATCTATCTTCTCGATGAACCGAGCATCGGTCTGCACCAAAAGGATAACGTACAACTCCTCGGCCTGCTCAAAGAACTGCGGGATGCGGGAAACTCCGTTATCGTCGTGGAGCACGATTCCGAAACCATCCAGAGCGCAGATTATGTGATCGATATGGGTCCCGGGGCCGGCATCCAGGGAGGACAAGTTGTCGCATGCGGGACGCCGCAAGACCTCATGGCCCAGCCGCATTCACTCACGGGGCAGTACTTGTGGGGCCACAAGAGAATCCCCGTTCCTCCCAAGCGGCGGCAGGGCTCGGGCGAATTCCTTGTTGTCAAGGGAGCCACGCGCAACAACCTTCAAGACGTAACGGTTGAGTTTCCCATTGGGCTGATGACCTGCGTGACGGGAGTTTCCGGTTCGGGTAAGAGCACGTTAGTCGTGGATGTTCTATCGCACGGCGTGGCTCGGCACTTGCGCCGCGCACCGGGGCGGGAAAGCTCATTCGAGGCGTTAATCGGATGGCAGCATTTTGATCGTGTGATCGTCATTGATCAGAGCCCAATCGGCAGGACACTCACCTCCAACCCGGCAACGTACAGCGCTGTCTATGATCATATCCGCGATCTGTTTGCCCAGCTTCCAAGCGCCAGGGTGCGCGGTTACAAAGCCAACCGGTTTTCTTTCAACGTGAGCGGCGGGCGC
>JBFJNS010000460.1:0-2698 GCA_041618055.1 Binatia bacterium | reverse complement strand
GCAGCCCTTTGTGGTGTACGCCCTCAGCGGGCTGGCAATCGCGGTTTTTTTTGTTGCGACCATATTTACGGAGCAGCCGGAGAAAACCAAAGTTCGTTGGATTCGCTATGCCCCGAACGCTGACGAGGATCACGTGGGCCGCATGCGCGGCCGAGACCCTCTCGAAGTGGCAGTCAACGTCACGGGTATGTCCGACGACGACCGCCGTTAGATGAGGCATGGGCACGAATCTCTGGTCGATTCATGCAACCCAACCGAGACGGCCACTAGCCATCCGCTGCCAAGGAAGAGTTTGTATCACGCAGCTCTAGCTCTTGTGCTTCAAGTTCGCGCAGTTGATCGCGCAGCTCGGCCGCCTTTTCAAATTCCAGTTTTTCCGCTGCCTGCTTCATTTGTTTTTTTAGCTCTTTAATCTTACGCGCGACTCCCGCCGCACCATATTTGGGTGCGCGCTCCGCCGCCATCGGTATTTCAAAGTAGTCGGCCTCGTAAATCCGTACCAGCGGGGCGCCTAGAGCCTTTATGACGGTTTGCGGGGTAATGCCGTGTTTCTTGTTAAATTCGGCTTGCAGTTGGCGGCGGCGATTCGTCTCCTCAATGGCGCGCCGCATGGAATCGGTCATGGCGTCGGCGTAAAGAATCACCTTGCCGTGCAGATTGCGCGCGGCCCTGCCGATCGTCTGAATCAACGACCGCGCCGAGCGCAGGAACCCTTCCTTGTCCGCATCCAAGATCGCGACCAGGGACACCTCCGGCAGGTCTAAGCCCTCGCGCAAGAGATTAATGCCCACCAACACGTCGAAAACACCCATGCGCAGATGCCGGATGATTTCGACGCGTTCGATGGTTTCGATATCGGAGTGCAGATAACGAACCTTGACGTTCAGATCTTGATAGTAGTCTGTCAAGTCCTCCGCCATGCGCTTCGTTAACGTCGTCACCAGAACCCGCTCTTTCAGTTCGACTCGCCGGCGAATCTCGTGGAGCAAATCGTCCACTTGATTGCGCGCTGGTCGTACCGTGACTTCCGGGTCCCTCAGGCCCGTCGGCCGAATCAACTGTTCGACGACGACTCCCCTGCTTTTCTCCAGTTCATAGTCTGCGGGAGTCGCCGAAACATAAATCGTCTGGTTAACGCAGCTTTCAAACTCCTCAAAGCTAAGGGGTCGATTGTCCAAAGCCGAGGGCAAACGGAACCCGTATTCCACGAGGGTTTCCTTGCGCGATCGATCCCCTCGATACATGCCGCCGATTTGCGGCACGGTCACGTGGCTTTCATCGATCAAAAGCAGGAAGTTATCGGGAAAGTAACTGAGCAAAGTAGGCGGCGGCTCGCCGGGTAGCCGGCCCGTCAAGTGACGCGAATAATTTTCAATACCGGGGCAGAACCCCATTTCCTCCAGAAGCTCGAGGTCGTAAAGAGTGCGCTGTTCCAATCTCTGGGCTTCTAGCAGCTTGTGCTGTTCGCGTAGTTCGCGGAGCCTCTCCTTGAGTTCCAGCCGGATCGCATGGATCGCCTGCTCCATGCGGTCCTCGGTCGTCACGTAGTGGCTGGCGGGATAGATGGCCGCCTTATCCACCCGGCGTTGAATCTTGCCGCGGAGGGGATCAATCTCGTAAATCGCCTCCACCGTATCATCGAAGAACTCAATGCGCAGCGCCGAGGTGTCTTCGTACGCCGGAAACACTTCCACGATGTCTCCTCGAACACGAAACGTGCCGCGATGAAAATCAAAATCGCTGCGCTGGTATTGGATATCGACCAGCTTCCTTAACATCCGGTCACGCTCGATCCTGGAGCTTTCTTCAAGATACACCATGAGGTCAAAGTAGGATTCCGGAGAGCCCAGCCCGTAGATGCAGGAAACGCTGGCAACAATCAGTGTATCCCGGCGCTCCAGCAACGCCTTGGTCGCCGAGTGGCGCAGCTTGTCGATTTCGTCGTTAATGGAAGCATCTTTTTCGATATAGGTATCCGTGGAAGGGACGTAAGCCTCTGGCTGGTAATAGTCGTAATAGCTCACAAAGTAGCGAACGGCGTTTTCGGGGAATAACTCCGTAAACTCGTTGTACAGTTGTGCGGCCAGTGTTTTATTCGGCGCCATGACCAATGTTGGTTTATTGGCCCTGGCAATGACGTTGGCCATCGTAAAGGTCTTGCCTGAACCGGTTACACCTAGAAGAACCTGGTGTTTCTTGCCGGCATCAATGGCAGAACTGAGCTTCTCTATCGCCTGCGGTTGGTCCCCCTGGGGGCTGAAGCCAGAGACGAGCCTAAATTCACCCTGTGTTCGCTCACGAATCATCCTTGAACAAGATAGCAATCACCTTGCGGCCTAACAAGCCGCCCGCCGTCACCAAATACCCCTCACAACTCCCTGTGATGCTTCGGGACCCAAGTCTGCGCTAATGGTTTGCCCCACGGTTGCCAGAAAATACCCTTGCGAGCGCGACCACGCTGTGGCATCAATTCTTCTTTCGTCGCGCTCCGCTATATGGAATCATCGTCAACCGTCGTCGTGCACTGATGAAAGCGCCCTCGAGACCTCTTTTGAGATTGCGAGAGCAGGCCAGCCGGCTTAAACGAGAACTCTACGCCCTTTACCTTGCATCCCAGGATCCGCGGGTACCTTGGTATGCAAAGATTTTCGTGATCTGCATCGTGGCCTATGCCCTCAGTCCGATCGATCTGATCCCT
>JBFJNS010000459.1:0-2723 GCA_041618055.1 Binatia bacterium | reverse complement strand
TATTTTCATGACGTGGAAAGCACGGAGGGGTTTAGCCGCCATTATCAAAGGAGAAGAGGAAAATCTGACAACGGGTCTGGAGAGAATGGCTGCGTGGTGGCCGGCCATATCTATGGTAATCGTCGCGTTCAACTGGTTTCTGATTCAGTTCGTTAGCAGCACCGGGTATCAGGGACTCACTCCGGCACGTGGTGCGCTGGCGCTGGCGTTGATTGTCATGGCGCCATTCCTGGACACGATGGTTCGTGGTATTTCGGCACATCTCGTGCCGCCCATGGAAGGGGAAGGGCCGATTGCTGAAGAAGCGCACCGAGAGACACGTTTTTGTTACGTCCGCATGGGCAGGGTCATTCTTGTTGCTTTTCTCATAGTCATGATAGGGAAACTTTGGGGTGTTAGCCTCCACGACCTGGCAAAAGCCGGCCTCGGCGCCAAAATTGCCGCAAACGCCGTCGCGTTTCTTCTGGTCCTGGCTATTGGCTATATGGCCTGGGAGGCCACCAATCTCTGGATCAATCGTCGACTGGCGCGGGAAATACCGGAAGGCGGTGGCGAACACGAGGGCGGGGAGCCTGGTGGTGCAGGCCAGTCCAGAATGGCAACCGTCCTGCCAATCCTGCGGATAACGCTACAGTTTACGATCGTTATCATTGCGGCACTGCTCGCCCTCAGTCACCTTGGTGTCAATATCACGCCGCTGCTGGCCGGTGCCGGTGTATTGGGTCTCGCCATAGGTTTCGGATCGCAAACACTGGTCAAAGATGTGGTGTCTGGGGTTTTTTTCCTGCTTGATGATGCATTTCGTCGTGGAGAGTATATCGATATCGGTGGTACGGACGGGACCGTCGAGAAAATTTCGGTCCGATCATTACAGTTGCGTAGCGCCAGAGGTCCAGTGCATATCGTGCCCTATGGCTCGATCTCCAAGCTGACCAACATGAGCCGCGACTGGGTCATCATGAAGTTGAAGTTTACGGTGCCCTTTGATACCGACTTGGATAAGGTACGAAAGATATTCAAAAAGATCGGCCAAGAGCTCCAGGAAGTGCCGGAATACGCCGAACAACTGCTTTCGCCATTCAAATCCCAAGGCGCAGCAGACGTCACCGACGTCGGCATTGTTGTGCGGGGGAAATTCACCACCAAGCCCGGCGGGCAGTTTGCAATCCGCAAGGAGGTATACAGCCGGGTACAGAAGGCTTTTGAAGAAAATGGAATTGCCTTTGCCCGCAAGGAAGTCTGGGTGCAGATGTCCGGTCAAGAAGAAGGCACCAACCTCACTGCCGATCAGAAAAAAGCAATCGCCGCAGCGGCAAGCCAGGCGGCAGAACCTACCACTTAGAAGGGAAAAAGGGACGAAGAGAAAGGGGACGCATTTATTTTTCAGATGAAATAGGTGCGTCCCCTTTTTTCATTACGAATGCACCCGGGATGCGACGTTTTACGCGAAATGGGTGCAGTACCGAGGGTATTATTGGAGCGGTTATCATTGGGCCGGATCACCGCATTACATTCCGACGGGGCCCCATATGGATCAGTTTCTGTACGAGATTTGCCTGGACGCCAAAGGCTATAACTGAAAGCCCGAGGGTCAGCAGCGATCTTTTAAGAGCCCGTGTGACACGTAGGGGGGAATCCTCCCGGGACCATTTCCCCTATTTCTGCCTTGAATCTGCCTCACCCTCATTCAGCCGGGTCTTTTCTTCGAGGCTGACCGTAAATGGAAACTGAAATTTCACGATTGCATTTGTAAGCCCAGTCATCCGCATTCCCAGGATGACTTGGCAATCAGTATTTTTCAGCGCTTGCTGCGCTGTGTATTTAGCTGAATCGCAGCCCAACACAAGCACTGCCTCATAGTCTTTGGCGCGCTTCAGCAAGCGGCCGCGCTGCCCCTTCGTCCACATGCACATCGTCGGGCACGGTGTATACATGGAGAAGACGCCGGTTCGAACACCGCGTTGCTCGAGCGGCTCGCGAATCTCCTTTATATAGTCTCCGAAAGCACCTGTCTTGAGGCCGCTCTTGAAGAACTCGATGAACGGCGAACTCCTCTGTATCGCCAGACTGACCGGTGGACAGACGGGACACGAGACGATCAAAACCGAGCGAAAGTTCTCCAGATCAGCAGAAACGTCTACCGGCTCCAAATGAAGAGGCATGATCTATCTCCCCGCGGATGCTAATTCCATTCGCATCTTAACCTTGTTGAGGCGCTTTGAGGAAAGGGAAAACGATCCCGGAGTTGACTGTTTGACCGATCGAGTCCGAGAACAAAGTTCGGCAATCTTTAAAAAAATTGCTTCTCAATCAATGAGTCAACTCTAATAGCGTCTTGCAAGGGAGGGCGATCCCTTCAGGGGTTTGCGTGCCGCGCTATGACTTCAAGGAAGTCTTTACCATAGCGTTCCAGCTTCTTTTCCCCTACCCCCGGGATGTCGGCAAACTCCGCCAGGCTGCGCGGGCAGCGGGTGGCCATCTCCGCAAGGCTTGCGTCGTGAAAGATCACGTAGGGCGGCACCCCGTGACGTTCGGCAAGTTCCCGCCGCGACGCCCTCAGCGCCTGCCATAGCTCCTCGGCGCTGGGAGGCACGCCGGCCGCCGGTGCGCTCTTCTGGCGGACGGTCCGCGGCGCGCGCGCGTCGCGCCGGAGCTCCAAGCTTTCCTCGCCGCGCAAAAGCGCGCGGCTGGACGGGGTAAGAATGAGCGAACCGAATCCTCCC
>JBFJNS010000458.1:0-2723 GCA_041618055.1 Binatia bacterium | reverse complement strand
TGAAGATGGTTTGAATTGGAACTTTATGAAAAAGCTGTTTGGCTTGTTGCCGAAAAGCGGAGTTTGATCCAACATCGGCCTCGACCATCTAAAGACGAGCCTTCCCGAAAGTCAGGAGGGGTTGGGCTTCCCTTCCTTGTCCCGGTTCTCCTGAATCTCAAGTAAAAGCTTTTGGGTTGAGTTTAGCAGCAGGCGGAGACATCGGGTAAGCTCAATATTGACGGCCTCGGTGGCACGAAAAATCTCTCCCCGAATATCCGTTTCGCCTTTTTCCCTAACTCGGTTGGAGATGAGGGGCCGTGCCCCCACCAATCGGGCGTGCGGCCGTGTGCTCGCCCGCAACCGAGGTAACAGAGAGGCGATGAGAGCGCCGACGGCCATCCCTCCCAAAAAGGCAGGAAGCCAGAGCATTCGGTTCTCCATTCTCGGCTCCGTTGGTTGCCCTGAGGCGAGGTGTGAGGAGCGACGAATTCTTGGCGATACCGTGCGCGCGAGACCCCGTAGGGGGGCCTATTCACACTAAAGAGAAAGTTTCTCCCAATCCCCGCTGGAGGCATCACGAGCGATCGCGAGGCCTCCGTCCGATCCGGCGAACACCGGATCCTTAACGACTGTAGCACGGCCCCCGCCGAGGTCGGCCAGCGCCTTTTCAAGGGCGTCCGTTAATCCCGAGATGAGCGAGCTGCCACCGGCGAGAATAATGTTGTTGCGGACTTTATCCTGATACTCGGGGGCAACGCGAGAAAGCAGATCGATCGCGGTCTCGCAGACAGGAGGCAGGATACTTTCACAGGCGATGCGCATTTCCTCAGTAATGTCCAGTTCGGTCAATTTTCCCTTGGCTGGCACGGTGACTATGACCCGATTCCGCGGTTGACCCACAAAACTCCACTTTTCTTTCCATTCGCGGATCATGTGAATCGAAAACTGAGCTTCAGCGTGGTGTTCCTTAACGAGTTTTACCAATTGCTCGTCGATTGCATCACCAGCATTGGGTAACGTTCGCTGGTCCTCCTCGGTCGGATATCGGCCTTGCATCACGCAAAAATCGGCCGTTCCGGCACCGATATCGATGATCATGGAGTGCAGCAGCGCTTCCAGACCGTAGGCCACGGCAAACGGCTCGGACACCAACATTACACTGTCGGCAATTCCTTCCAGAGCGCTGCGAAGACGCTGTCGACTCACCCGAAAGGCCTCGGCGGGAACACCGACGACGGCTCGCACTTTGGGGCGGTTCTTACCCCTTTGCTTCAGGCCGATCAAAGCAATCAAGTGGCGCAGCAATTCCTGAACAGCCTCTTCGTCCTTTTGGGATCCCTCCTTGATAACGCCGTGTTCGAGTGGTCGGCGCAGGTCGAGCATCGTGCGATTGTCCAGCGCATCCCGGCCTACCAAAACAGTTTTTCTCACCACCTTGCGGGCTACCATATCCACGGGCCATCCCACGTAGCTGTCGATCACATGGCGCTCTCCATTAGAGGCGGAAATTGCGCTGCGTGAGGTCCCAAGGTCTATGCCTACGCACAAGGTTTCATTTGCTTCTTCCATTTCTTAGTTACCTTTCCTCGCATACGTGTTGAAGTTGTTTGCGTAGCCGCGAATGCCCCGGAGAATTGCCAGCGCGATCCTTTCCCGATATTGACCGTTTGAGAGCAACTTGACCTCCTCTTCATTTGCGAGACTGGAAACCTCCACAAGGATCGCGGGCATCTGAGTACCGATAAGAACGGCGAACGGAGCCGTCTTCACTCCTCGATTCTCCAATGCCGGGTTCACTCGCTTGAGCGCTCGGTAAAGTTCGCTGTGAATGGATATGGCTAGCTCGCGCGATTCATCTCGCCGCTCGTCTATATAGACCTTTTCGAGAATCCGGCGGTAATCCGACAACGAATAGCCAGAATCCTGGTTCTCCCGACTCGCGAGCTTCATGACGGCCGGGTCGTCGGTGGGACCGACATAAAAGGTTTCCAGCCCGCGTATATCACGCGGCTCCAACCAGTTTACATGAATCGAGACAAAGAGGTCCGCTTTGTTTGAGGTAGCGAATTCCACTCTCTTCGCGAGCGAAACGCTTCGGTCTTCTTGCCGAGTCATCATGATCTCAAAAGGGCCGTCGCTGGTGAGCCGGCGCAAGCGCAGGGCAATATCTAAAGTAACTTCCTTCTCCAGCAACCCCGAACTGGAAATTGCTCCGGTGTCATAGCCTCCGTGGCCCGCGTCGATGACGATCTTCTTAATCGAAAGGGGAACGACAGCACGGTTGAGGGGGCGGGGGAGGGGAACAGGCGGTTCCGAGTACGCGGTAGCTTCCGCCACGGCCGGTGGAGGAGTCGGGCTTTCCACCTTTGCGTCTGCCGGTGATGGAGCTCCACCCCGCGGCACGACATGCCCGGGCGCAAGAAGATAGGCAAGAGTGGCGATCAAAAAGCCGCCCCACAACCCAAGGGTTATTATGCGCTTGGATTGCTTGCGGCGTTTGGGCCTAGGACTGCGAACTCCCTCAATGTTTTCTTGTACGGCCGCACGAAGAATCCGGAGTTTGGTTTGTTCGACGCTTTCCATCGGCAGAATCTTGATGTTGTCGCAGCTACGCAATTATATCATGAGATTAGAAAAAGTATCTGCGATGTTGCTCTATGTCAACCCTTTTTTCCTGACGCGGGCAGTTAAAAATTGCGCAGCAGATCCCCGAACAAGATCCCAGGGATCTTCCACACAGC
>JBFJNS010000457.1:0-2725 GCA_041618055.1 Binatia bacterium | reverse complement strand
GTCGCCGAAGCCCTCTTTGGTTGCCAGGTTCTTACGCAAAGACTCAGCTTCATCTTGCGTGGCTACGCTTCCGACCCGAACACGGTACCATGTCTTTGTTCCAATTTGGGCCTTAACCGTGTATGCGTCGTACCCTCTCTTCCTTAGCGCATATTCCCACACGACCGCCGACGCTTCGTCTGGATAAGAGTTAACCTGTACCGTCCAAGTCCCCGCTGCTGTTTTGGGTCCGCCGCCTTTGGCCTGAGAAGACTCTTCCGCTTTCGCCGGCACGGCGCTGGTCTTCTCATCAACCTTTCCAACAGCTTTCTCTTTGACCGTTGATTTTGATTTCTTAACTCGCGGTTCCGCGGACTTGACCTCAGACTTCGCCAACTGCTCCGGTTGCTTGTCCCGCGAACGCTGCTCTTGTTTGGTCACAACTGATTTGGACGGGGCCGGTGTCAGATTCGGAGGAGGGGTATCTTTTTCTAATTTGCCACCCTCGATTGAAACGGCTCCTTCCAGTAATGGTTGAACGGGGATTCTCGACAGGGAGTCTTCTTGATTGACGAGCATTTTTTCCTTCATGTGCATGCCCGTCAGCAACCCCAGGAAATAGATGATGACCGCGGTGATCGCAAACCCTGCTAAAATCATTACGATCTGGCCGCGACGGAAGTAGTAACGCTTCTCGTCGCTTTTCTGAACGTCAGTCATAGGAACTCGCGTCTTGAATTATTGTCATACCGCACCACGAAAACTCCGGCTCACCTGGCCCAGATTCGCCTGGAGAACGGGGCCGCGAACCTCAAAAAACGGGGCTGAGCCAACAAGATTCGGCATAGCATCGCGGAAGCCTGGTCACGGCTGTAAAGACCCAATAATTCGATCGTTTTTTTGTTCAGCAATCTAAGCAGGCTGTCGTAATCCGCGCTTCGAAAACGATTGAGGGCTGTTCTGATGATCAGATGCATGCCGAGTTCGCGCCTAAGCGATCTCAGCTCCTTCGAATAATCCGCTCCGTTAAGAATCGCGTTAGCCGCGGCTCTCGCTCCCCGCAAACCGGTCACGAGCCCGCCAACCGTCGTGACCTTGACCTGAGCCGCCGCATCGCCAACCAAGTATATATCAGCGCCATCCATCCGGCGCCATGGCCGAGCCGTGTGCGTATACGAGGGAACCCGCGCCGCCTGCATCTCGATGGGTTTCATCTTGAGACGCGAAAGAAATCGTTCCAATTTAATTCTTGAATCCTTACCATTTTCGCTGATCAACCCCACGGCCGCCCGGGTCTGAGACTCGGGTATCAACCAGTAGAAGTACGGAGTGTCCTCCGGCTCAAACCACACCCGAGTGGTGTGCGCTCCGGCCGCTTCCGGCAGCTTGACGATTGCCTGGAGGATGGGGGTTGTGTCGTGGCTCTTGACACATGCCAACTTGGCTACGCGACTAAAGGTGCCGTCGGCGCCAATCAGCGTCCTTGTGGGAATTTCCTCCACGTACCCCCGGTAAATGTCACGAATGATCATCGTCACCCCTTCGGGTCCGGGCTTGAGATCGAGGAATTTGCAGCCGCCGCGAATCTCGACACCGGCCTCGACAGCCTTTCGAGCAAGCAATCGAACGATCGCGGCCCGCTCAACGACAAGGTCCGGTTGCATCATCGGGATGGTCACAGAGCACTGCCGCGAGCAAAGCTCAATCTCTTTAATTTCGTTGATAACCGCATCGTGGGGAAAAAAACCCAGAGCTTCGGCCAAGCGCGAGGTCGTGATGAGAGTTCGAGATGTGGTGTGCATCACATCGTTGGAATCAAAAAGCCTGACCCTTCTTCCCTCGCGCGCCAGCAGGTATGCCGCGAATAGCCCCGCTGCCGATCCGCCAACGACACAAATCTCCGACGCCTTATGCTTCAACTTCAACGGTGCATCGTCTCGATTCATATGGATTGATCCAGGGATGTGCCAGCGTCGTTGGCTATGCTATCGACGCCATAGACCCCGTCGCGGCGAAAAAGCAGTACCGCCGCTTTTAGCAAAATATAAAAATCCAGCCATAATGACCAGTGGTCCACGTACCACAAGTCCAAGCGCACTCTTTCGTTCCAGGGAAGCCGGTTTCGCCCATGAATCCATGCCCAACCGGCCATTCCGGGTTTGAAGTCGAAGCGGCGGTCTTCGGACGGCGCGCAGCAAGCGGCCTGGCTCGGCACCCAAGGTCGAGGACCCACGAGACTCATCTCCCCTTTCAAGACATTGATCAACTGAGGAATTTCGTCCAAAGTCCAAAGCCGCAGCACACGCCCCACACGGGTAATCCGGGGATCCCTGTCCGTTACTCGATACCCTTGCCCCATCGTTTCAGCGCCCGGTACCATGGTGCGAAATTTATAGCAGCGAAACCTTCGGCGTGCTTTCCCGACGCGCTCCTGTACGAATAAAAAAGGCCCTCCGTCATCGGCCTTGATGGCGAGAAATATCACAACGATCACAGGCCACAGCAACAACAAAACGCTCGCCGCTACGAGAAGATCAAACAGCCGCTTTAACGCCAGCATTAGACTTTGCCTAGAACTCACCATCAAGGATTACATTGGCTAGTGTAGTGTCCCCAACGCTTCTTTACATTTGGATGCTCCACAGAGGCAGGCCTTCTGCCCGTGGTCAATAGGCCGATGCCTTGTAGGCCACCCCGCCAACCCCGTCGAGTGGATTTTCCCACGGTTGGGGCCTGACGGAACCTT
>JBFJNS010000456.1:0-2732 GCA_041618055.1 Binatia bacterium | reverse complement strand
GACGAATTGAAAAACCTGGTCAATGAATTTTCACAGTTCGCGCGGCTGCCCACCGCCCAGCTCGCGCCCAACGACATGAACGCCATCGCTCAAGAGGCGCTCTTCTTGTTCAAGGAAGGGCACAAGAACATCCGCTTCGATCTCCAGCGCGGTAGCCTCCCTCCCTTGGAGCTTGACCGCGAACAAATCAAGCGCGTTCTCATCAATCTCTTGGACAACGCGGTCGCCGCGGTGGAGGAAAAAGGGGAAATCAAAATCTCCACGATGTTCGATAGCGCTCGCGGCGTGTCTTGCTTGGAAGTCGCCGACAACGGCTGCGGTCTGGCGCCGGAGGTGAAAGCAAGAATTTTCGAGCCCTACTTTTCGACAAAAAAACAGGGCACCGGTTTGGGACTGACCATCGTCAATCAGATCATTGAAGATCATCAGGGGTATATCCGCGTGCGGCCCAACGAGCCGCGAGGGACAAGATTTATTATCGAACTGCCGGTGCGGGATCAGCCTCCCTTGCAAGAGATCAAAGGGAAGGCAGCGCATTTTTGAAGCCATTTGGAGGGGTCGTGAAGGAGTCTTCCCTAGAGAGAACGATCCTTGTCGTCGATGACGAGGATAATGTTAGGGAGTCAGTCAAAGAAGTATTGAGCGACGAAGGGTATCGTGTTGTTGACACTGCCGACGGGAGCCGCGTCCTGGAGTTGATCGAGAACGAGAAGCCCCGCTTGGTGCTCCTTGATATCTGGATGCCGCAGATCGACGGTATCGGCTTGCTCAAGGAAATCAAGGCCAAAAAACCGGCGACCAACGTCGTCATGATTTCCGGACATGGAAACATTCACACCGCGGTCACTGCGACCAAGTTCGGAGCGTTCGACTTCATTGAAAAACCCTTATCGCTGGACGGCTTGCTGTTAACGGTGCAGCGCGCCCTGGGAGAGTTGCCCACGCCGCCGCATGTCCGAAGGGTCAATGGCTCGCGCAAAACTAAAACCCGCAAAACAGCGCCGTCGGCGCGCACGAGCGGGAAAGCGGCGCGCACCGTTAGACAGAAAACGTTGAAGAGAAATGTCGTTATATCCGGTCAGGGACTTCACTCGGGAGTCAAGACCGGGTTAATTCTTCATCCTTTGCCGGTGAACAGTGGAATTTTGTTTACCGGGATTTCCGGCGATGTGAGCGTGCCCGCTCATCTGGATTACGTGGGCTCGACGGGCTATGCGACGTCATTGCGCGGCCGCGGCTTTGCCGTGGGAACCGTGGAACATTTTTTGGCCGTCCTCCATAGCTACGGCATCACGAATCTATTGGTGAAAGTGCAAGGGGAGGTGCCGATCTTGGACGGGTCGGCGCTGGAATTCTGCGAACTAATTGAAGAAGCGGGGATACAGGAAGAGAAAGAAGAACTATCCGAAATCGTGGTCGATCGCCCCTTTCGAGTCGGGGATGAGCAGGGCGAGTTCATTACCATTGAGCCCGCGGACAGCTTTTCAGTGCGGTATGTTCTGAACTATCCGAGACCCGTGGGGATCCAGGAACACACTTACTTTCATCGAGGTCCGGAGGACTTTCGGGGAGAGATCGCCCCGGCGCGAACGTTCGGTTTCCTGAAGGACATAGAAAAATTGCAGACGCTGGGTCTTGTCAACGGCGGGAAACTTAACAATTGCGTCCTCTTTGACGACGAGAAAATTATCAATACGGATTTGCGTTTCCCCAACGAGCCCGCGCGCCATAAGATTCTCGATATTTTTGGCGACTTTTATCTTCTCGGCAAACCACTGCGCGGCAAAATAACCGCGCATATGACGGGCCATTCCGACAACATTGCGCTGCTTCGGCAGCTTCGAACGAAGATGGGGCTGTAATGTTACGGGTGCGTCTCTGCCGTTTCCCCGTCTGATTCGGCGTGGGCGAATCGTGTACCATGGCATAGTGAGATGGAATCTTCCAAGACATTTCCCCGATTATTTACGATCAACGAGGCCAATGCGCTGCTCCCCGTCTTGCGCCCGCTGATCGAAGGGGTCCTGGACAAAGTTCGGCGCCTGAAGAGCAAAAGCGCCATGGTCATTCGTCATGAAAATCTCGATGCGGATGCGCCGGACTTGATGAGCCGGCTGCGTCAGGACCCGATGATCGCGGATCTCATGAAACAGATCAAAGCGGCCGTGGATGAGATCGAAGGCCACGGCTGCCTATGCAAAGGGGTTGAGCAGGGGTTGCTGGATTTTCCGTGCTTATTGGGGAAGGAAGTCGTTTTTCTCTGTTGGCAATACGGGGAAGCGGGTATTACCTATTGGCATCGGATCGAAGAAGGCTTCGCGGGCCGTCGCCCGTTGCTGGACCCTGCGGCGATGGAACCTGGCGGTAACACGTCCTATCACTAAAACTTTTGCTTCCGGTGCTTCGATCCGCTGGCGCTTGCCGCGGCATCCGTGACGCTTCGCCCCGCATTTTAAGCCCCCCGGCGTATTTCCATGGATCCGGATGAAACCTTGACAGTGGCCTCATGGTCGGAACGCATCAAGGAGGAGGCCCGGCTTCTCGGTTTCGAACTCGTCGGTATCTCGCCGGTTCGAACTCCCCCTCACGCGGGATCATTTGCCCAATGGCTGCGCCAAGGTTTTGCAGGCGAACTTGACTACATGAAAAGGACCGAGGCGCTGCGTCGCGAACCCAGCCAACTCGTGCCTTGGGCCGTCTCGATTGTCTCGGTGGGCATGAACTACTACGTG
>JBFJNS010000455.1:0-2739 GCA_041618055.1 Binatia bacterium | reverse complement strand
CTATCTCGGCGAAATCGGGATGTTCTATGTTAACGGCATGCCCCAGCTGACGGAGCGAGGCGCTGGCGGCTTCCAGCACTCGTACGACGCGAAGCCCACTGTACCCATCGCTCCGCGGGGTCTTCTTGTGGGTTATGCACTCCACAAAATGCCTGCACTCCGCGCCGAGTGGCTCGAAGTCCTCAAGGACAGGACTGTGCACATCGCCGTATCGATAGGAGTATTCGAAGAGCTTCTGTTTGTCATGGCAGACGAGCTTCTCGACCCCCTTGTCATAGATCTTAATCTTCTCGTTGACCTCTAAGTCATCGTAGACCACCATCTTCTTTGACCCGGCAAAGACCATTTTCCGAATCTTATTCGGGTCGATCCAGCTATTGTGAAGAAAGGCCATCGGCCCTCCTTCGTACGTCAGGGTCGTCATCGCCACATCTTCGATTCCGTCGCTAAAATGGCTGATCCCACAGGCGTTCACGGAAACCGGCTCTTTCCCGAGGACATAGGAAATGATGGAAATGTCATGGGGGGCCAAATCCCAGATGACGTTGACGTATTGCTGGAAGAGACCGAGATTGACTCGCGTGCTACTGATATAGAGGACCTCACCGATCTCTCCGCTTTCCACGATCTCCTTCAGCAGGTTCACGGCCGCCGTGTATTCGAACGTGTGCCCCACCATAAGCACGGTGCCCCTGCACTCGGCCAGTTCGATCAGCTCTATACATTCGGCCGCGGACTGCGCCACCGGCTTCTCTACAAGAACATGCATTCCCTCCGACAAGAATGCCTTCGCAAGGGAGTGGTGTGTATGGGGCGGCGTGGCTATAGCCCCCGCATCCAACCCGGCATCTAGCAGATCCTGAGCCCGGGTGGTCGTATCCACTTCGGGATACAACGCCCGCATCCTCTGAAGCCGCTCTACCTCTTTGTCGCAACACGCGACAACCCGTGCCTCCGGGATAGCGTGAAAGTTTCTGACCAGGTTTGGTCCCCAGTAACCGCATCCAATAACGCCAATTCGGATCATCTTCTTCTGGAGTTTAGACTAACAGGGTGTGGAATAACCTACCTCGCGGCGAGCCACGAGGTATCGGGCTGAATAGGTTGTTAGTGACCGAAGCAAGCTTCGGGACACGAGGCGCAGCCGACTGACGCAGTAAATGCGACCAGCTAGAGAGTTCAAGGAAAAGGGCGGCCCGCGCTTGCACGAGACCGCCCCATGGTAGAGCGTAGTTGTGCCAAGCAACCCCACTGCTGCCACGGATCAGCTGAGGGGATGAGAACGCGTGCTACGGCAGCCATTGCTCACCGGCCAACAAACTACTGACAGGCCCTTTGGCGACGCAGTAGATGGTTCGAGTGTCGCTCGGACGAACCAGGACGTGCGCACCTTTGAAGAACACACAGCCGGTAGCTTGACGGCGAGGAAACCCGCCATCAAGCCGCATTCCGTTTCTGCCCCGCCACGGGTATAAGCGCCCCCTTTTTCGACCCCTTTAATCGAGTTTTAATCGGCCGGCCTCGAGAGGTGGACGTGCTTTAATGGGCCTTTCATCAAGGCGACAGAGACGCGCCTTGCCCCGTCGACACGCCGGCAGATAACCGCGCCTTGCAAGATCAGACAGGCCGTCGGCGTCCAGCCTTTACGACACCAGATGCCACTAAACAAGACAGGATGGCGGTTCTTTGTCAGGCCTTGTTCCGCGGGTACAGCCCATGCCGCCGTGGATCTGGACGGCCTGGTGCGCACAGAACATCGCAGTTTCGCTGGCGACGAGCTTGGTAAACGGTACGAAAAGGGACGGCTCCGCCCCGTCGACTACATTCTCGTCGACGAGGATCATCACAGTAACATGAGAGGGCGATATTGCCAGAGACTGCTCCTTGACATTTTGACTATTCCGATGATGCAGCCCAAGTCTAGAGTTGGGTGGGCGGTCTACTACGCCAGCAAAAAGCCCAAACTCCTAGACCGATCTGGAGCTGCTTATGGGGGTGTTAGGCATCGGGACGGCCTGTACGCCGGGCATCGTCCTGGGGGAATGTCCTTTGCTTACTGCCAAAGAACTCTCGCCCTATTTCCGCATCAGCGGCTGTACTTAACCTACTCTCCGCACCCGTTTTTTTCGGCCATTTTGCGGGTTTTGAGGTTTTTAATGGCTGGAATAGCCCGTTGAAGCGGGGTCGGCGGCTGGGGAAACCAGCGTTTCCTCGCTCAGGCGGACTCTTCTTCAGCAGATGGATGACCGAAATCACTACCCAAAAACCCAAATCGGCGAAACCGGGTTGATTTCCGGTGCGGAAAGCAAGCTTAATTAAACATCTAAGTAATACTTTACGCAACTAGGGGGATACAAAAAAACGCACCGGATGCGGGTGAAAAAGCTGTGAATGAGGACGCGGGGGCGTCTGGTGGCTGCGCGCTGCCAGATTGACGAGGATCTTGGCAAGAAGGGCAAGCATGGCATCTTCAAGTCGATGCAGACGCGTCGTCGTTTCCTCGAAGAGGCCAGGGCATCGTAATAAACCTGCTTGTTTCTTCTGCCCGGCTATACCAGGGAGGCGAGGGCGCGCTCCGAGTCACTTATACCCTTTGTAGTGCCAATCGAAAACCGCCAGCAACCTACCCAGGTTGTATCCCACCCGCATCAACCAGTGAAGCCGGCGCACCTTGCTCGGGTAGACGACGATCGTCATCACGGCACTCACCGTTCCGTATCCGATGGCTTTGACGAGCAT
>JBFJNS010000454.1:0-2754 GCA_041618055.1 Binatia bacterium | reverse complement strand
CGCTGAGCACCGCCGAGGGATTCGGCGGAGGATTCGGTCGCGAGATATCCGATCCGCGCGACTTTCTTTTCCTGTTGCGCCTCCGTCATGAAACAGGGAGCAAGGAGCAGAGCGGTGAGTGTAAAGCCGAAGATTTTTTTCTTCATTAGCGTTCCTTTCATGCCGTGCGGTTCACGACCCATGCCTACCTAATCACCCTATCCGCCAGCGCCAGCACGTTGGGCGGGATCGGCGACAATTTTAGATTGCTCGATCACCGGATAATCCGATCGGCTCTGGCTAAAACGTTGGGCGGAATAGTTAATCCGATCTGCTTCGCCGCTCTCAGATTGATCACCATCTCAAATTTAGTTGACTGCTCGACGGGAATATCTGCGGGCTTGGCGCCTTTGAGGATCTTGTCGACCATCGCGGCGACGCGCTTGAATGGCTCCACTCGATCCGCCCCATAAGACATCAAGCCGCCAAGTTCAACAAAGTCGTCACGATAGTAGATAGCCGGTAAGCGGTATTTTGCAGACAACGCGACAATCCGTTGTTGGTTAGCAGGGGTTTGAATTAAACGGTGGCGTACTACGGCAATAGCAGCGGCGCCATCCTTGATCGCCGCTTGAAATGCGCTCTCGTACTGATCGGTATTTTTGATCGCCATAGAGTAAAGCTGCAGTCCGAGCTCCCGCGCGGCGCGTTGGCTTTCCGCCCACTGCGGCTCGTTGCTGGGAGATTCGAAGTAGTGCAGGACGGCAACCCGGGAGAGTTTGGGAATCGACTCCTTGAGCAGCTCCAACCGTTTGCCCGCCAAAACTTCAGCCAAGGAGTAAAATCCCGTGACATTGCCCCCCGGCCTCGCCAGGCTCTCGACTAACCCGTACGCAACAGGATCAGAGGGAGAGTCCGTGAAAACGACAGGGATGGCTTTCGTAGCTTTCTTCGCGGCCAGCCCATCGTTTGGCCCGCCAGCGATGATGACGTCGACTTTGAGACGGACTAACTCATCAGCTAGAGGAGCAAGTCGTTCCCGTTTGTCTTCCGCGAAGCGAAGCTCGAAGGCAATGTTTTTACCCTCGACATAACCCAGTTCCTTGAGCTCCCGTCGCAAGGCATCAATGCTGAATCGAGTACTCGAAAGGCCTCCACTCAATCTGCCGATGCGATAAACTATTTCGGGCTGCTGCGCCTCGCCTGACAGGACAATTCCCGAGGCAAAAAAGAAAAGAAGAGAGAAGCAGAGGATAGTAGGCATCGTTTCCCTCCGGTTAATCGTTTGCGATCGAAAAATCTGGATTCATTGGATCACACTCTTGGACTTCGCTTGTTGCTTTTATTCCGAAACAATTGGAACCGTTGCAACGCGCGCAGCGCCCATTATCGAATCACTCGATCCGCTCTGGCCAAAACATTCGGAGGAATGGTTAATCCGATTTGCTTGGCAGTTTTCAAATTGATTACCAATTCAAACTTGGTCGGCTGTTCGACTGGAAGATCGGCAGGCTTGGCTCCCTTGAGGATCTTGTCCACGTAGGTGGCGGCGCGGCGAAACAAGTCATTAATGTTCACTCCGTAAGACATAAGCCCGCCGGCTTCGACATTCTCCGGAAAGGGGTAGATAGCCGGAAGCCGGTTCTTTATCGCAAGTTCTGCAACCTGCGTTCGTTGAGAACTGAGTATGCGGCCCGCCAACACGAGGAGCGCGTCAGCACGTCCTATGGCCGCAGTCTGGACCGCAGTTTCAATCTCCTCGCGACTTAGCACGTCCAGGTATTGAAGCTTGACTCCTAACGCCCCTGCCGCGAGTTCCATTTCTCTTAACGCTTGTGCGTTGCCTGCCCGGGTCGAAGTCCCGAGGACGGCCATGCGGGATAGCTTGGGAAGGATCTCCTTCAAAAGCTCCAGTTGTTTTCCGCTTATCTCCGGAGCAAGAGTGGACAATCCAGTAATGTTCCCGCCAGGCCGTGCAAGGCTGGCTACGAACCCAGAGCCGACAGGATCGCTATCCTGCGCTATCACAATGGGTATTGTAGTAGTCGCTTCCTTGGCGGCGCGGGTTGCCGACGCACCAGCCGTGACGATGGCATCTACCTTGAGATGCACTGCTTCCGCCGCGAGCGCGGGGAGATGATCTCCTTTCACCTCCGCGGATCGCCACTCCATGACGATGTTTTTCCCCTCGACATACCCAAGCTCGCGCAGCCCCTGGCGGAATGCCTCGATACGGCCCGTGTTACGGGAAAGGGAGAGAGCATCTAGGTATGCTATCCGCGGTGTTTTCGTTGTCTGCTGCGCCAGCGCTGGGATGCCGGGAGCAAGGACTAGGGAGCATAGAGCGAAGTGAATCAAGTTTCTTATCATGCGTTTTCCCTCGCGCCCTTCGCCGCGCGGCTTATGCCTACCTAGTCACCCTGTCCGCTAGCGCCAGTACGTTGGGCAGGGCTTTCGGACCCGATGGACCTGTGCACACTTTTGCATTACAATGCAATGCAAAAGGAGCATCCTGATGGAACGGCAACTAACCATGCGCTTGCCCGCTGAACTGGCCGCCAAGTTGGAGCGGTCGGCGAAACGCTTGAGACGCAAGCGTTCAGAAGTGGTGCGCCAGGCTTTGGAACAATTCCTCGATACCCAACCCGACGAGCGCCCCATCGAGCGTGTGCGCGACCTTCTGGGCCGAGTCGAAAGCGGCGTTCCCGATTTGGGCCAGCGCCACCGGGATTATCTGGTCCGCCGAATTCGTCGTGGCTAGCCAGCTTTTGTTGG
>JBFJNS010000453.1:0-2754 GCA_041618055.1 Binatia bacterium | reverse complement strand
TCCCATAGGCGCAACCGTCTCCGCGTCGCTTCCAGCAGGGACGCCGCCCCCGTGCGGATCTCCACGAAAGAACTGGTTCCCAGAGACTCTTTGGCCTGGAGCGCGAGAAGAAATTCTTCTTGCGTCGAAACCAAGTCGGGGCTGTAGAGCGTGAAGAGGGGTTGGCCTTTCTTTACGAGCTTGCCGGTGTAATTGACCAGGAGCTTTTCGATCCAACCGTCGACCTTGCTATAGACATGGGCCACCCGGGTTTCATCGTAGCTGACGATGCCCACGGTACGCATTTTTTTCACCAGGGGCTGTAATTGAACCTTGGTGGTCCGGATTCCCACCAGCTGACGCTGCTCAGCGCTGACATCAACGGCTCCGGTAGCCGTATCATGAGCGCCATGGTCTTGGGATTCGTTCGGGCTAGCGCTCGGAATCTCAGGTATAATGGAGTGTCCGCTATTTTGTTGGCCCCACCAGTAACCCGCGCTTAGCAGCGCAACTCCCAGAGCGAAACCCCCCGCCGCTTTGAAAAGCTTCGGTGTATTCATTGGCTGTTCTCCTGTTCCATGGCCGTTGTTTCCGGTCGTTGGCTTAATCCAATTCCCGACCCACGGCTCGTTCCAATTCGGCGACGTTTTGCAACAGGCCGACCAGCGACCGGTAGTATCCCATCTGCGCTTCCCGCAGGGTGCGCCGCGCTTCCAGGAGGCTCACGAATTCCGCCCGTCCGGTCTGATACGCCGCCAATGCCGTCCTGAAGGAAAGCTCCGCCTGGGTCAAAAGGCCTTCCTTATAAAGCTCCACCGAGCGCTTGAAGCCTTCCGCCTTGGCGAAAGCTTCGCCGATCTCTCGCTGTACCATGAGCCTGACTGTCTCTTTCTTCGCTCGCGCCAACCTAATTTCCGCGAGTGTCTCCTCGACTTCGTAACGGCGCCTGCCGCTGGTCCAGGGAGCGATTGGGATCGTTACATTGATCATGGCCTGGTAGCGGTTCTTGTCCATCTCGTTTGGCATCCGCGCGTAATCCCAACCCAGCATGAAGTCCGGATACTTGCGGTTTCTTTCGGCGAGCTCGTAACTCTTTTGAGCCCGCTCTATTTCCAGCTCGGCCCCTTTTAACTCGGCACGCTGCGTCAGTGCGGCATCTTGAAGATTGACTAAGCGGGAAGTGAGCCCAGGGAGGGCTATATCCGAGGGGAGCTGAGATGGCGTCTCCGGCGGACGGTTCAATAGAGCGTTCAACTTGAACTGACTCGACTTCGCTTCCTCTTCGGCGAGGATTAGCCGGTTCATGATTTCGCTCTGCTCCAGCTGCGCCCTGAAGACATCTTGTTGCGCCACCCTTCCCACCTGATAGCGAGCTTCGCTGGCGCGGATAATGGTCCGCATGATTTCGAGCTGCTCGCGGTAGATTTCTATCGAGCGCTGTGCCATGAAAAGCTCGGCGTAGACCATTTTGACGCCGGCGATGATCTCGCGTCTTTTGGCGTGAAACTCTTGAACCGCCATCTGCGTTTCCGCCATGGCGATTTTTTCCTTCAATCCGAGTTTTCCAAAAAAAGGAAATTTCTGCCGGATGCCGATCATGTTGGAATCGGCGCGATTCAAATCCGTCGGGTTATTGAGGGGAGCTCCCCAGGTCTGAATCGCGATCTCGGGATCCTCCAAATAGGGCGCTTGTTTGGCTCTGGCCGCGGCGGATTGAGCGCGTTGCTCGAGCATTTGCAGTTCGGGGTTTTTCGCCAGGGCCTCGGCGACGGCGATGTCGAGAGCCAACAATGTTTCTGCGCGAGCGTCGCCAGGAAACGAAGTTAACACGATTACGATGAACACTAGAGAAAGACACACCCAATTTTCTGACCGTCTTTTCATGAGCACTCCTTGAAATCCGTTGCCCGGCGCTTCCTATCGCTGGGGTGTCACTACACCCTCGCTTACCTGTGTTGTGAGAATTCAGTCGAAACGTGAGAAAACGGGGGAGAATTAGATCCGGAGAATCGAGAAGGCGAGATATAACCGCGACTCCTGCCAACCAGGAGAAAAGACGTTAACTGGCGGAAGCCCAAAATAACGGAGTTGATTCAAAGCGGGCAGAATCGACCCCATGGGGGCAGGAGTGCTTTGAATTAGTTCCGCTGACTCCGTTAATTGTTGCGGCGAGGTTCTTAAGGACAGTAACTGAGAACGTACCGACTCGCAGACGTTCGCTTTCGTGTCGTGGCACGGATCTCGTTCAACCGCACGGGTTGGATCGGAAGGCGCTTGCGTTGATTTCGACAGATGGCTTAATCCCGAGCAGGCATAAACGAGAGAGGCGGAGAGATAGCAAAGGACCGCAAGCGCGACAATGGTTGCCGAAAATAGCCTTGCCGCACTCGACTTTTCTAGTGATGACCGTCTCGCCACCTTTAAATTGCTCCTGGTTGTGCTGCGATAAGCAATCCGCATGCCCTAGAATGATATTCCGTGCCTTAAGTCAATGCAAGAGCGTTCTTTCGCTTGCTAGGTCTTGTCCTGGTTGCGAGGCGGCGAGTTATGTATAAACGGCCGGCGGCTATGTCCGGCTCCCAAAGCTGGGAAAGTTTGTTGATGGTTTCGCGTTCTTAAGAACTCGCCCCGTCTTGATCTATGCTCTGCTTCGCGGCATTTCCGAAAATTTAGCAATGGTTGCGATGTTGCTTGGTTTCCGAAGAGTAGGGTGCTGTAACCTTAGAAGAAATCCGTAACCGAAGGAGGGGCGGTATTGCACGGAGTCTATCTATT
>JBFJNS010000452.1:0-2766 GCA_041618055.1 Binatia bacterium | reverse complement strand
GCATCAAGGAGTCCGGCATCGGACGCGAGGGCTCCAAGTACGGCATCGACGATTTTGTCGAGATCAAATACCTGTGCATGGGCGGCGTTGACGGGTAACGGCGCGGCACTCGCTCTCATGGATTAAAAGGCCGGGGTGATTCCCGGCCTCTTTTTTTGTGATGCGGGCTTGGTCCTTCCACCCCGACAAGCCCCTTTCTGACTTGTCACGGCCAGATATACAAGCGGGCGTGCTTGCGAATCGGTGTCAACATCGGAGCGACGTCCCCTGTTGAGACTCTGGCGCAATACGCTTCGCTATTGCGCCCTACTGGAAGGTTCGCGCTTTGATAGAAAATGGAACAAAGCAGCACGCATCCGTAACCCGCCCCGATCTACCGTCTACCCTCTACCGACTACTTACACCACTTTCGTCTCGATCTCCCCCACTCCTTCTACGCCGCCCTTGATGTGGTCGCCGCGCTGGACCGGACCGACGCCGGCCGGGGTGCCGGTGAAAATGAGATCGCCCGGCGCCAGGGTAAAGAGTCCCGAGAGAATCGCGATGGTCTCGGGGATATTCCAGATGAGCTGGGCCAGATCGCCCTCCTGGCGCAGCTCGCCGTTGATTTCGAGCCACACCCGGCCCTTGTCAGGATGCCCGATCTGGGCCGCGGGAACGATGGGACTGATGGGAGCGGAATGCTCGAAGGCTTTTCCCACTTCCCAGGGTCGGCCCATCTTTTTCGCCTCTCCCTGGAGGTCCCGGCGGGTCATGTCGATACCCACGGCGTAGCCGTAGACGTGGTCCATGGCCGCCGATTCAGCGATGTCAGTGCCGCCTTTGCCCAGGGCCACCACCAGCTCGATTTCGTGGTGCACATCGCTGCTTTTCACCGGGTAGGGAAAGTCGCTGCCGCTCGGGAGCAGCACGTCGGCAGGCTTTTGAAAAAAGAACGGCGGCTCGCGATCGGGATCGTGACCCATTTCCCTCGCGTGCTCAGCGTAGTTACGTCCAACGAGAAAAATGCGGCGCACCGGATAACGCTGCTTGGTTCCTTTGACCTCTACGGTCGTGACACCCGTGAACGGAATGACGTAGTCCATGTTTCTTGATCCTTTGATTTGATTTGATTGGGTTGGATTAACTGATTGTGAGTATCAGCGTCGCGTAGAAGACTGCTACAACATCGCCTCGAATTCACCTACTGCCGAAATAAACGAGTATTAAACATCCGCTGTCGAAACTGAAGAGGATCATTCGTCGGAGACCTGTCCCTAAAGTGTTTATTAAATACTTCATAATTCTTAGCACGCCCCACAATCGAGGGCAGCGGGGGTTCGCTGAGGAATTTGATTCAGGGGATGCCACGCGTCAATCGAGTTATAATGCGCGCCAGTCCGGTGGGCGGACGGGCGAGGAAGTGCTTCTATGCGCTGCCTCATAACAATAAGAAGACGTCGAGGTTTGTTGGGTGCGAGTTCGCTTTCCAGTGAATGGCCTTGTGGCGTTTACCGGATTTTGAATTCGCACCTGAGGTTCACCACCGAGACAGGAGGAACCTTGCCCGTGAATTTGAGCCCCAGCTATGGCCGCACGGCGGGACTCTCTCCAAGAGATCCGCGCTTTCAGGGCAGGCGATATCGACAGCTTGTCGCCGCGTTCAATGTCTACCGGGTTTCGCCCATCGCGGCGGAATCGGTGCCTCCTCCCAGCATTCATACTTCTTATCGCGGCGTGCCTTTATCCTGCAACGTCAGTGTGCTCTCGGTGGGACAGTCGGACGTGACCTTCGCCATGGATAAGCTCCAGGCGAAGGCTATCGCGCGCACCAGAAGCTCCGTCATCATGAGCCCGCTACACGGAATGAGCTTCCAGGTCACCGCCAACGGCGTTGACCCGAACGCCGGGCGCGCCTCGTTTTCCCAGTTCATCACCCAGCGTCGCGGGGGCGCTGAACAGAGAATAAACCTGCGGGTCGAGCCGGAAAACGCGATTGAGGTTTGCCTTGAATGCTTTGACCGGAAACGCTCCGGCTGGCTTCACGATATCTCTGTGGTCTCCCTGGCCGTGTCCTTCAGTGAATCCGAGTTCGAAGGCATGAGGGACGGCGATATGGTGAAGGTTCATATCCCGGATCTTGCCCCGGAGGGCAGACTGTCTTTGGATGCCAAAGGCAAGATTATCCGAACCATGCCTATCGCCAGCGGTCACAGCGAGGCTCGCGACGTGGTGATCTATCTTCAAATTGACCCCAAGCTTTATGATCGACTCGAGCGATACGTAGAGGTTCGTCGCATTGCCATGGTTCGGGAACTCGTGGCTGGCGAGACGTTCCGCGACGGTGATGGGGCTACCCAACCGGGACTCTTACTGCGCCGACAATAAGCTTCCTAACATCCCATCAATGGGATCTTCAGGGAAATCCAGTGTCGGGATTACCCGACTCGACAGAAAGCGCGCAATAGACAGACCTGTCTAGCTCAACAGCCAATTCCGGACGACTGCGATCTGATTCTCGGACATCAGCGTCGGAGCGTGTCCCATCCCTTTCAGTTCCATGAATTCAGCCTTGGGCCCGCGGCGCTGCATTTCAGTAGCAGTCTCGGCCAGAAGCACGTCCGATGTTTCTCCACGAATGAGCAAAACCGGACAGCTGACTTTATCCCACATGGGCCAAAGATCCACGTCTTCCGCAGGCATCATTCGAAAGGGCTCGGATATTCCCGGATCGTAGTTGAGCCCGTACTCTCCGTCCGCGATCACCCTGGCGCTGCACTCGACCAG
>JBFJNS010000451.1:0-2769 GCA_041618055.1 Binatia bacterium | reverse complement strand
GGGGCGTTAGGTGCCATGAAGATACCTTCGAGAACCGACTGGGGAGATATCGACGAGAATGACCTTGATGCCAAGTCCGCATTTAACACATTTCTCGGTAAATCATTCTCGGAAGCCGAGGTACTTTTCCAAAGCAACGCGCTTTACTACCAGGAAGAGCTTCAATCAATGCCTCCTGTTCCGTTCAATTTCTATGCACCTGCCTTAGTTAACTACATAATTTCTGAGCGTGCTAAAGGAGATTCTGATGGCGCATCGTCTTTCTTACACATGATTTCATGGATATTGAAATCAAATTCTCAGATTCTTGACTCACGAACAAAAGACTTACTGCTCAATACTGCCAGCAAAATTTCTAACAACCAGGAATACTATGAAGCCGATGTCGATATCTACGGTACGTTTTCAGACGTATATTCGGAAATTCAGAAACTCGCGACGCTTAGCACCTAACCACCGGTTCGAGGCGGACGCGGTGAGACAGCGGCAGGTTTCCCGGTACCCTGGGGCCCGCACCGCTCAACCTTCGCGTTAGATGCATCAAAGCAATGCCTAAGGACGAACGTATCGAGGCCAAAGCACGACGTGGGCTAGCAAAAGCCCAGGCTCGCCTTCGGAAACTTCGTGGCGAAGAAGACGGCCCTCTAACAGAAGACTTCGGTGAACCGCCGTACTGTTCATTCTGTGGGAAGGGCAGAGGTGAGTATCGCGCGGTAGTGCCGGGACCAGAGCTGTTCATCTGCGATGGGTGCGTCTTCGAATGCGTCAAAATACTTAAGGAGAGTGGCGTTGGTCTGGATTGACGCATCTAACAAGCCCTTCGAGTACGCGCGCTTCGCGCGCCGGACCGTCAGCCCGCTTCGTGGTCTGCTGGCCGCTCAAGGGCGCCGTTAGGCGCACATAGCTGATGGATGGAATCGGATCGTGATGAAGTATGTGGTCTGGATCTCACTTCTCGTTTTCAGCCTTTCGGATTTGGCCGACGCTGTCACATTGAGATGCGGAAGCAAGGTGATTCAGGTTGGTGACTCCGATGAACGCGTTCGTATGCACTGTGGGGAGCCGAGCTCAATCGAACGAGAGACCAAATCCTTCCCGGATGGTGGCGCACTTGACGATAGGTGTTTCTTTGGCACGGTGACTGTTGAGAAGTGGAATTACGAACGTGGCTATGGAGGAATACCCACTACGGTAATGATTATTGATGAAAAGGTGGAACGGATTAGAGTGCGGACAGGCGGTTACGATGCCGGATGGGTTATCCCTTGTCGATAGCGGGCTGCAAGTGAAAAGATGCCTCGATGTAAGAAAGGACAGGTCCAACTACCACAGCCAACGCACGCTCTCCTGGTACGTGCAGGCACTTTGTTGTTGTGCTTTTGAGCGCGAGTTTGGCACCTAACAAGGCGCTGCAGCTGACGGCCAACCCGCTTCGCGGGCTGTCCGCAGCTGAGCTTGGTCGTTATTATGCCGTGTATAGAGGATAACTGCTCAGAAGAGCGACTGCGCTCGACCGCTGCGGAAGGCGCGTGACAGCGCAGCAAACTCCGCACATGCGGTCCCCCCACGCAACACGAAGATCATGGTGCCCTCAACCAAGGAGATAAACGTCCATGCGACAGTCGATGCCCGGTCCGTTGAAGGCTATTTGTTTGACAGGAGCAATGCTTTTCAGCGCTTCAGCACATTCACAACCCAGCTGGTCGGACGCAGCGCCGTTGCCGTCGCCGCGACAGGAGATTTACGCCACAACGTACAACGGGATGGCTTATACGGCCGGGGGGCTTGCAGAGGGGGCGTCTGCGGTTCGGAACGAATTTAACGCCTTTGATCCGCAGGCAAATCGCTGGCTTGACCTGGCTAGGCTGCCAGTCCCCCGCCATCACATTACGCTGTCAGCGCTGGACGGCACAATTTACGCTCTGGGCGGGTTTTCCGGCGGGTTTCCCAACTGGAAACCGGAAAGCTCGGTCTATGCCTACGACCTTGAGACGGGCAAGTGGAACACGATTCCAGCTTTACCTGTCGCACGCGGTGAGCATGTGTCGGCAGCTGTAGATGGAAAGATCTACGTGATCGGCGGGCGGGTCGGAGGAACGCCGAACGCAGCGCATTACAAGGATCACCGCGATACGAGTCGCGTCGATGTTTTCGATCCAATAACCCAAACCTGGTCGCACGGTGTCGAAGCGCCAACCGCCCGAAACAGTGCGGCGAGCGTGGTAATCGGCGGCAAAATCTACGTCGTGGGCGGTCGGCAGTATCTCGAGCAGCCGAGTGGCAACGCAGTCAATGTGAATGTGGCATCGCTCGAAGTCTTCAATACAAAGACCGGGCTGTGGTCGGTGAAGGCTCCGATGCCGAGGGCTGCGGGTGGCATCGCTGCAACCACACACGGTGGAAAATTATACGTTTTCGGCGGCGAGCAGTGGACCCCCGCCAAAGAGGTGTTCGCCAACGGCTGGGTCTATAATCCGACCGCGGATGCCTGGGAAACTTTGCCGGACATGAAGACGCCACGGCATGGAGCGGCGGCCGCCGCCATCGATGGACGCATATTCGTTTTCGGCGGGGCGACCAAAACCGGTGCGGGCGACGTGGCTGTGAACGAGGTGCTTGCTGTACGGCAGTGACCAGACAGTGACTTGTGATGTCTGTGGGACAAAAGGCGCAAGGATTTGACGCGTATCAAAAAGCTTCGGTCGAGGAAAGAGGCTGTTTGTAGTCGAGAACGTGCCGCCAGTAGGTTGTTCGCATTGTGGGGAAAGC
>JBFJNS010000450.1:0-2777 GCA_041618055.1 Binatia bacterium | reverse complement strand
CGATGTTTTTGGAGACGGGTTCGCTCGCATTGCACGCACAAATCTCCCCTTCCCCTCTTTGCCAAAGAGGGGTTTAAGTTTTCTCGGAAATATTCCCCCTTTGAAAAAGGGGGACAGAGGGGGATTTTGAATTAGCTAATCGCACGGCTTGGCTGTAAATGAATTTCTGGCACACTACGCTAGAGAGGATGCAATCATGAATGTGTCTAAGATCGGACCTATGCCATTTTATGGAAGAGCTACGGTATTTGCGCTCGCGTTTGCCGTAGTCTCTCTACTAGGTGTCTCGAATGCGTTCGGGCTAAGCAAAGAGCGGCCGGATCGCTTTCTCCCCGAGGAGCGGCGAATTATTTACGAGTATTATCACAAAAGCGGCCCGCCAAAAGGGCTACCGCCGGGATTGGCGAAAAAAGGCCGCTTGCCTCCGGGCTTACAGAAACATCTGGACAGAACCGGGAAGCTGCCCCCGGGCCTGCAAAAGCGCCTGGAGCCTCTGCCGCCGGATCTGGACGCGCGCCTGCCCCGGCTCCCTGATTACTGGGAGAGGGTCATTCTTGAACGCAATGTCATATTGATCGACCGTCGCACACAGAGGATACTCGACATCATTGAGAACGTCATAGGGCTTGCGACTGGTCGGTAAGACATCGATTTAGCCTTTGCACATCGCTCGGAGGCTCGACTCCGGGCCGAAATTTCTCACGGCCGGCGCCATCAAACCCAATGGCTGAGTCACGCAAGGTCGGGGCTCAGCCACGACCCTCCTAACCACTTGTTTTGTCAACGCTTTTGCAAATAAAAAAACCCGGCGTGCCGGTGGGCGGCACGGGTTAACTTTTTGACTTAGCGCTCGTCTAATAAAAGTAAGAGCGGCATTGAGAAACCAGGCCATAGGTAGGGTACGAAAATCCAAACTCTGGCAAAACAGATCTCTCCCGAAGGTCTTCGTGACGAAGAATTGGTGGCATTGTGCCAGAAGGGGGAAACCAAGTTTTTCGAGGTCCTCGTCCGCCGCTACATGGAGAAGGCCTTTCGGATTGCGATGGACTTTACCCATAACGCCGAGGAAGCTAAGGACTTGTCCCAAGACGCTTTTTTGCGAGCCTTCTCGCGTATAAAACAATTTGATGGCCGTTCGAGTTTTTATACTTGGTTCTACCGTCTGGTGGTCAATATTTGCCTCGATCATACCCGGCGGAAGGGAAAAATCTTTTGGGAAAGAATCGAAGACGAAACGGAGGGTACATTAACGAGAACCGAGCTTACGGATAACGTATCTCGACCAGACGAGCAAGCGATTGCCGGGGAAACCAAACGCCGGGTGGATCAAACACTGGAAGCCATGCCGAATAAACAGCGCACGGCGTTTATATTGCGAAACCATCAGGGGCTCTCGATCGCGGACATCGCGAAGGTCTTGAAAACCACGGAGGGGACGGTTCGAGTCTATTTGCATCGTGCCGTGGCGGCACTGCGTCAGAGTTTAATGGAGTTTGTTTAGGGGGAATAGCGATGAAAGCACATTCCGGCATGCTAGAAACCGCCTGCAGAGAGTTCGAAGAAGATCTGGTGATATACTATTACGGAGACGGTTTCGAAGCGGAACGACAGCGGGTCGAAAAGCATTTGCAGGGCTGCTTTCGCTGTCAACGATTCTTGGACGATTTGCGCAAGTTACTTCCTCAAATGGCGCAGCAGAAGGAGTTTCCCCAGGAGTTTTGGGCGAAGTACTACGACGAGATGATGGGAAAGATCAATGCATACGAGGAAAGGCGCTCTTGGTGGCGTGAATTCCTGACGCCCATGCGGTTATGGATGGTGCCAGCCTTTGGAACCGCGGCGGTGGCCATTATGGCGTTTGCCCTGGTTCTAGGTAAAGGCGCTACGAACTCCCATTCTGACCGACCGGTGGAAAAGATCCCGGCAGAAATTATGGCCGATGTAAACCAGCTGGAGTTTTTCAAGTCGATGGATATGCTGGAATCCTTGCGTCTTCTCGAATCCCTCGATCGAACCAATTCGGATGCGAAAAGGAGCTAAACAAGAAAGGAGTCGCGTCCGACTGATAGATCATGGTATGCAACGAATCATGGTGGCTGACTGGTCGCCGAAACGAGGCAATCGATCAATGTTCACGCACAGGCTAATCGCTTTTGTATTTTGCCTCCTGCTCCTCCTTCCCGTAAGCGGTTGGGCGTTGGATGGCGGAGACAGTTGGCGCAATTTAAATCCAAAGGAAAAGGAAAACGTGCTGCGCAATTACCAGCGTTGGCAGCATCTGTCGCCCCGCGATAAAGAATATTTGCGTGAGGAATGGAACCGCTGGCAAAGCCTTCCGCAGGATCGCCGCGACCGGCTCCGCCGCCGCTATGATGAGTTGCACGAATCATCGCCCCGACGGTAGCGCGGTGGGTGCGGCCGCCCTGGCGGCTGCAAGACTCGCCGTTCGCAAGTTCTAGCCAACGACTCAATCATTCTCCACTTGACCTGACTCTGCTTTCTCCCATCCCTGCACTAACACACGTATCTCTCACCCGTCTAAACGAGCAAACGGAGGAGGATACCATGAGAACTGTGGCACTAATTGTTATTTTGTCTATCGGCGTTGTCTATGTGGCCGGTTGTCACTGGCACCACCGCCATCATCGTCACAACTATGCCGCCGGATATTACTCGCGGTAATACCTTTCAGAGTTATGGCGCTAGTGTTCTGGAACCAAAGTTCGCTGTATAAATTCGTCGTCATTTCGTCCGAAAATCTCCCCTTCCCCTCTTTG
>JBFJNS010000449.1:0-2780 GCA_041618055.1 Binatia bacterium | reverse complement strand
TTGGAGCGGAACGGAATCACGCTTAGAATGAAGCCGGTGGACCAGGGGCGTGGCTGAGGTCTAAATCCAACCGGCGCGTCGGACGGTCTAAGAATGAGTGAGATCCGTGTCGTCTCGCCCGTAATTCGTGTGGTTGTATCTACGGACGCAGGGACTTGAAAAACCCCTCTCTATCCAGTTCGTCCAGCAGCGTGTGGTCGACAAAATCCTGGGGATTGCGGTTTCTAACCTCTGGGGTGCTCTCGGCGTAGAAATCCAGTGTGTCCTTGACCCCATCCATGTTCACCTTCGGGGGAAAGGAAAACCGGGGGGCGAAATAATCGTAGGTCGTAGCGAGTAGTTCTCGATCTTCCAGACGCATTCTCTTCGCCAAGACTTTTTGACTCCTTTCCCGGTCTGTCTTTAAGAGATGAATCGCTTCTGAATAGGCTTTAAGGAATCTTTTCGCGATGTCGCGATGCTCGCGCATGTAGTTGCGCCGGACAAAAACCGTGGACTGAGAAAACCTTGCCCTCATGTCTCCCATGTCTCCGAGGACTCGATACCCCGCTTTTACCGCCTGGTGGAGATGGGGCAGGGAAAGAATCGTCGCATCGATGTTTCCCCCCATAAGGGCCGCGAGGCGTGTTGGCTGGTCTCCCAACGGTATGACGTTCACCTCCTGGCGCTTGAGCCCCCACTGTCTAAATGCCAACTGGTATGCCAGGTCGTGAGATCCGCCGAAATTTAGAATCCCCAGCCGCTTGCCGCGAAGATCTTGGGGAGATCGGATGTCGCGTTTGGAGATTATGGAGAAAGGGAAATAGTTGTAAGACGCGGCAACGATGACCACGTCCGAGCCCCGGGCGCTCGCGAGCAGGGGCGCGGTTGCCGAGCCGGTGGCGAACTGAGTATTGCCGCTCAGCAGCACGGCCATGGAGCGCGAGCCCCCGGTAATCATGATCAAGTCGACATCGAGGCCGTGTTTATCGAATATCTTGAGGTCTTTGGCAACCCACGTCGTGCTTTGGAATCCGCCCAGCCCGCCGAAATCCGAGACAATCTTATCCGCGGCATGGGTTCCCGCGAGCGACGCAAACAGAAAAACGACCACTGCCAAAAATTGCAGACATTTCATCTGGGTATCTCCTGCAGGCTGACAGCGCGTCCTTTGATCCGGCGCCGTCTTGATTGCGGGCAGGCTATGCCACAGAGATGTCAAATGTCAAACTTGGAGCAAGAACAAGGAAACAAGGGGTCAGGCCTGGATACTTTGCATTTCGCGAAGTTTTGTGGTAACGCTGCCCCATGGCCCGAAAGCCCAGGCTGTTTGCTCCCGGTGTTCTTTATCACGTCATCGTACGGGGCAATCAAAGACAGAAGACCTTTCTCCGTCGTGCCGACTACCAGACCTATGTGGACAAGCTGGCAGAGTACCAGCGCCGGTACGACGTCACGGTTTACGCCTATTGCCTAATGCCCAATCACGTTCACCTGCTTCTCGAATGTGGCCAGACGCCCTTGGCGAAATTCATGCAAGGACTGCAGCAGAGCTACACCCAGTGTTTCAATCGCAAGTACCGCAAAGTCGGCCATTTGTTCCAAGGGCGGTACAAGGCAATCCTTTGTCAGAAAGATGCCTATTTGCTGGAACTGGTCCGCTATATTCATCTAAATCCGGTCAGGTCGGGGCTGGTTCGCAGTCCCGACGCATATCTCTACAGTGGGGACGGGGCGTACCGAAGGGGCAAGTCCACAGCGATCGTTGATCCGGGAGTAGTATTGAGGATGCTTGGGGGGAGTAGGGGTTATGGGAGATTTGTCAGAGAGGGGCTGAGGGAAGGTCACCGGGACGAGTACTACGAGGTGCGGGAGCAGAGGTTTTTGGGAGAGGAAAGATTTGGGGAGGAGCTCAAGCGGGAATATGCAGAGGCGGAAGCCCCGAGGAGAAAGCCTGAGGTCGGAGTCATAGCCGGGAGGCTAGCAAGAGGGTTAAAGGTAAGCCCCGAAGAATTGCGGGCGCCGAATCGGGGCCGGGCGGTTTCCCAAAGGCGCACGATGGTGGCCTATGTGTTGGTGAGGCGCGCCGGGTACAAAGTCGAAGAGGTGGCACAGTATTTAGGCCGAGATGCGACGACGATCAGTTCGCTACTGAGCCGGTATGAAAAGCGAATGCAAATGGAGCCGAGGCTTGGACGGGATATGGAAAAGCTTGCTCGAATTGTTTAGAAAAAAAGGCCTGACCCTCTATCCGTGCGCAAACGTGATTCCCAGTTGCCAGATACGCCTACGATTTACGAGCTCATGGATCAGTATAAAACTCCTGAATTGAGTCGGCGCGCGGCCCAGGTCATTTTGGCTGGCGGTGAATTCGGTCGGCCCATGCTGGTCACGCCGGGTACCCCGGCGGACAGGGTAAGTATATTGCGCGAGGCCTATGCCAAGAGTCTGAAAGACCCCGAGCTGTTAGCGGAGGCTAAAAAGGGGAGGATGGATGTAGACCCTTCTACAGGCGAAGAGCTCCAAGCCTTGATCAAGGAAATTATGGATCAGCCCAAAGATGTTGTCGAACGGGCAAAAAAAATCGTAGGCAATTAGCTAGAGAGATCTGCGAGCAGACGGGAGGTGATTTTATCACGCATTGGGCGGCACCGGGCGTTCAGACGAAGAAAAAGCATTGAAGATGAGACGTCCGCGATTGGTCCGCTGACGGAGAGTGAGTTCATCGAGCCTGAAACAAATACGGTGCCGCAACTGACTGTTTACATCCCTCGCACGCGCTTGTCATAGGCAATGCTGGC
>JBFJNS010000448.1:0-2784 GCA_041618055.1 Binatia bacterium | reverse complement strand
GGGGGATTTGAATTCGATTCGAGTCGCGACCATCATTTGCATTTTTTCAACCAACTTCAGGTACACTACACTAGGGATTCGCGGTCGAAAGTACAAGGGTCAATGCCTTGCTCAGAGCCTGATTCGTCTCCGGTCCATCGCATGTTGCCATTTCTTGGCCGTGTCTTTATCGAAAATCAACGCCTTGTCTGCCGGAATCGTGAACCACGCTTGAGCTTCGATTTCGGCTTCGAGTTGGCCCGGGGCCCACCCGGCATACCCGAACATTACCAAATATTGACTCGGACCCTTGCCCTGGGACAGGGCCTGGATCAATGCGGGGTCGGTGCTGATTGCTATCCCATCCTTGAGAACCTGCGACGTGTCCAGAAGAAAATCGTCGCTATGAAGAACGAAGCCCCGGCCCGAGTCAACGGGACCGCCGTAGTGCAGTATGACTTCGCCTTTGGCTCCCTCGCTTTCGACGCCAAAACCTTTAAGCAAGTCTTCAAAAGGCCCCCTCGCCAGCGGTCGGTTAATGACCAGACCGAAGGCGCCTTCGGCATTGTGCTTGACCATGTATATGACGGTTTCGACGAATCTCGGATCTTTCATTTCCGGAGTGGCGACCAACAGCTCGCCTCTGACGAACGCTTCCGGCTCGCCGCCGGCCGCGCGAGCCGCCTGCAGCAACAAAATCAAAACCAGGAGGAGCCGATACGATATGCCCCGCCGGCGATCATCCATAAGTCCGCTCGACAGGCGAGTTCGTTATCATATCAAATGTCTTATCGTGCGAATGGTTCGGTGGCGACGCGAGCGACGGCACGACACGCATGTTGCATGACCAGCTCGCGGGCGCGCGACCGCAACCTTGCCCAGCCGGCTGTTTTCGTGCCCGCCGGGTGAAGTTGCCGCGAATATCGTTTGGTCGAAGTTGCACGTCACCGTCAAACTAAATTCCCAACCCGGAGATTGCAAGAGGCATAGGGATTTCTTGCGGCTTTTGAGGGTTTTCTTGAATTACCCACCGGAGCATACCTTGACGTAGCGCAGCGCATTTGCATATATGAAAGATAAAAGCGAGACTGAATTCGTGGTTATGACAATTCCCCGAGTGCCGTTGCCGGACGTTCTCCCGGTTTTCCCTCTGACGGGAGTATTGCTCCTTCCGGGAACAGTCCTGCCGCTGCATGTTTTCGAGCCGCGCTATCGGAACTTGGTTGAGGACGCCCTAGATGGCATGCGCGTCTTCGGCATGATTCAGCCGGTCGTTCCGCAGCAGGATAACCGGCCACCGCCGGGAGCGGCAAGCGAAAAACCAGCGCTGTACAAAGTGGGTTGTGCGGGACATGTCGAGCGTTGGGAAAGGCTGCCGGACGGCCGCTTTTTCCTGCAACTGCGCGGCATCAATCGTTTTCGCTTTAATGAAGAGCTGCCCCTGCTGCGAGGATATCGCCGCGTCAAAGCCCTGTACGAGGGATTCCCCGACGCAACAGCACATGAAGGCTGGCAATGCGAACGGCAAGCGATTCTTCAAGCCCTGGCCCGGTACGGGCAAGCTCATGGGATGGATGTAAAACCAGCGCAAGGGGACCGCTTCACGGATCTTGAGCTGGTTAACCTGCTAGGAGTTTCTTTGCCGTTTCACCCAGCCGAAAAACAAGCGTTGCTGGAAGCGCTGACGCTTAAGGATCGCGAAACGGTTTTGATCAACCTCCTACGACTCGATACCTGGCCTGACGATTCCGATGACGAGTCTGATACGGATGGGTTATCGCGCACGGTCAATTGAAGAGTGTTTTTGGCCCTGAACGTCAGTCGGTCTTATGAATCTAGAATCGTTGTTCCACGCTTTCTCGGTTTGCGCCAAGAATCATCGTCCCCCGGACCGTGACTTTGCCGGAATTCTCATCTGTTCTCAGTCGCTGCAAACTCTTGAATCTGACATTGTGAAATGATCGGGCACTTCGCGGTAATGCAAAGAATGTGGGCATGGGCAAGAGACCTCCGGTTTATTGCAGGTTCTGATGTTGAATACGAGGTCTGATTCGCGGCATGTAACCCTGATGTGATCTCACACCTTGGCCCTCCTTGATCTCATCGACGCTGTAAACGTATTCGGATACTTCGCCGCCTTCTGGCTTTTTTTTCAAAGCTGAATACAGGCGCCGTTCTCTCACCGCATGGTCGGAGGCAAACTCGGGTCGCCGGTTTTTGCTAAGCATTGAAGCATTGGTGTCAATCATCTGTGGAGTGGGGCCGGTCGCCATTGCTTGGTGGTTCCTGGTTCGGTAAGCGCGCGGTTTCCGAAATTGAACGTAAGCGAATCCCGAACTTTGCGTGCCAGACGCAAAATAGCTATCGGGCATCAGCAATCGGCGTTCGGGTAAGGGGTATCACTGTTTAGAGCTGATAGCTGACCGCTGATAGCTCATGGGAAAAAGTGTCAAGCTCGAAAAAACGGCATTCAATCGGCACGGTACTGTGCTTTCACGACTCCAGGCTTTGTTGTTAGCTCACCCGAAAGTTTCATCTCGCTTCACACAGGTCTTATCTTGAACTGCAGCATTTGCGATAAACACACACGACAGCGACAACTTGGAATCGCTGCCGATGAGTCGTTTTTCCCCTTGCCGTGGCTTGCGGCGGCGTGCTTCATCAAGTCTTCTGCTGGAGGCCGCAAAGCACCTTCTGCGCCGTGATAGGCAGCTCGCGTATGCGGACCCCGGTGGCGTCATAGACTGCATTGGCGATGGCAGGCGCGACCGGCACAAGAGGGGGCTCTCCAAGGGCTTTGGCGCC
>JBFJNS010000447.1:0-2793 GCA_041618055.1 Binatia bacterium | reverse complement strand
TACAACACTCGAATGATAGCGGCAAAGGATGCCCCAAAGAACTATCCTGACCTGCTTGATCAAAAGTGGAAGGGTCAGATGCTCTTGGATTCCACCGATTAAGACTGGTTCGGCACGCTAGTTACGGTTTGGGGTCGCGAACGAACCCTCGATTACATGCAACGGTTGGCCCGCCAGGAACCGTTGTGGCGCCGCGGCCACGGTCTCACGGCGCAACTGGTCGGCGCCGGCGAAACGCCGCTCGCTTGGGCCTACAATTTCCGCATCGAGCGAATGAAAAAGGAGGGCGCGCCGGTGGATTGGATTGAGACCTTCGACCCCATCGTCGTGACCATGAACGGGCTCGGGCTTAGCGCAAAAGCAACCAATCCCAACGCCGCGAAACTTTTCATCGATTTTGCGCTTTCCAAGAAAGGGCAGGAGATGGTTCGCGAGATGCGCCGTATTCCTGCGCGTGGCGACGTTGAACCGCTCGCTCCGAAAATGGATCAGAACAAACTCAAGCTCAAAGCCGTTCCCAAAGAGGTCTACCTGAACCTGGACGATTACGCGCGCGAATTCCGCAAGATTTTTGGTTTGTAAGTCCGCTCAAGGCCTCGAAGCATCGCTCTGGAGAACTCGGTTCCTGCTGCTTCTTTGGCGCCTTTATGCAACCAGGACGTGAAGGGCTTCACAGAATCCTACTGCAAAGCCCTTCACGCTGGCCGAGTGAGTTTTACCTTTAGTCTACCTTCTTCCGTTACGCGCGCGGCGGTTGACGCTCCCGATCTGGCCACGAATTTCGCCGGGACCAAACTTGTCGGAGTGTACGTTTGCGTAGGTTACACCGGAGCGAATTGCGTCAAGAAGCTCCGCGAATTCGTTAGGCGCTATGCCCTGGCCGTTAGGACCGATAACATTGTCGGCCGTGATCACGCCTGTCACCATTCCTGATTGCGGACACAGAGGCGCGAACCCGGTCGGGTCTGGGAATGCCACCGTCTGACATAAGAAAACGCTTACTCCCCCATTCGCTCCAGCCTGACCGAAGTGGATGTGGGCTTGCCTGACAGGGCCCTCTAAGCCCTCATAACTGAGTTCATAGATGATCGAGCTGTTGGTAAGCCTCGCGCGAAAATCCCCTCGCGCTTCGGTTGAAACGGCGGGCACTTCTTGAAATCCTTCCAACCTGGCGTGGACAGTCTGCGCTAGAACCGGAGAGGCGATGAAAGTGGCCAGGAAACCCACGAGAACGATAACTACTTGCAGAGATCGTTGCATATTTCACCTCCTTGATAAATTAAGTAAATAATAATTGGCTATTTACACTGATGGAAAATATCAGGTTTGTTGAGTGGCATCAATACGGATCAACCACAAAACAGAGAGTCCCGTTGACAGTGTTTGTTTTCGCGTGATATCCGGGCGCTGGGCGGCTACAGGGTTGTCTGGCTGGGGAACCGTGAGCGAGAATTGGAGGCATTATGAAGATTACAAGGGTTCGGGCTGTTGCGTTCGACAAGCTAAGGACCACGACCCCGGGGTGGAAGATTTCAATTGGCGGTCGGCGACCCCACGACAAGACGGTGGTTATTTACGTCAGAGTGGACACCGACGACGGCTTATACGGGATTGGGACTTCGAGTCCTGGTCTCATCGTCATCAGCGGTGAGACCGTCGAGTACCACCTGGATTTAATCAATAATGTTTTGGGGCCGGCCCTAGTCGGCATGGACCCTTTTGATGTGGAAAGCATCCATCTCGGCATGGATTCGGCAGCGGCCAAAGCCGAGCGCGCCAAGGCCGCGGTAGACCTCGCCTTGTACGATCTGCAGGGAAGAGCTCTCGGGGTACCGGTCATTAAGCTGCTTGGGGGAGTTGTTAATGAGTCGGTGCGGGTCACCCGGCTGATGGGGCTTTACGATCCGAAAGAGATGGCCGAGCGGACGAAGTTGATAGTGGAAGAAGGGTACACGGCCTTGAAGTTGAAGGTAGGCACGACACTTCAGGAAGACGTTGAAAGAGTCCAGCGTGTGCGCGAGGCGGTGGGCCCGGAAGTCATCATTACCATTGACTTCAATCAAGCCTGCACGGCCAAGGAGGCAATCGAGAGGCTGAGCAAAATGGAGCCTTATCAGATTACCCTGGTCGAGCAACCGGTCAGAAGAGATGATTTCAAGGGGCTGGCGACGGTCCGGCAAAATGTCGGCGTGCTGGTCATGGCGGACGAGTGTGTCAACACGGCCTCGGAGGCGATGCGGGTTATCGAAAGCGGTGCCGCCGACGTCATCAGTTTGAAGTGGCCCAAGATGGGCGGGCTATTCAAGTGTAAGAAGATCGCCGCTGTTTGCGAGGCGGCCGAGATCGACTATCTGGTTGGCACCTGCGGCAACAATCGGTTGGCGGCCGCCGCCGCGGTTCACCTGGCGGCGGGCCTCAAGAATCTTGCACTTCCGTGCGAGCTCGGCGAGTTCGAGCGTTTTCGCAACGATCCGAGTTCGGGGCTCGAGGTCAATGCCGGTTTTCTCACCGTACCAAAGAAAGCGGGCCTAGGGGTGGATGTGGATTTGAAAGCAATTGGGTTGGCCGACTAGGATTGCACAACAAAGAAAACCATCGAGACTGCCGCAGTGGGGAAACTCCGACAGAAATGTCAATTATTTCTCGTTGGCCGATAAAAAGATGGCGCCACCAGCAAAGGAGTGAAATGACCCAGGTGGAGAGCTCAACATCCGCCGGCAATCGATCGCTGCCGCGCAATCGCACTTTACCTAGCCGAGTTTGCCTGGTCCATAGATAACCCTGCCTGGACGG
>JBFJNS010000446.1:0-2795 GCA_041618055.1 Binatia bacterium | reverse complement strand
TACTTCCTATGCATGCGCTTGGAGACGACACAAGGGGTGTCCGCCCGATTTTCCGCCGCTTTAACCCGTCTACGCATCATCGCCGCATCTGTTTCTCGTAATCCCAATCAACCAGCGGCGCTCCAGCACCGATCGCGGCCAAAAAAAGAAAGGGTAGCTGCGGCGAGCAGCTACCCTTTGTGCAGTGAATCCGTGGGGCTTATTTTAGCCCTCGATGACCTTCTTCCACTTCGCCCTTACCTTATCGCGAAGCTCAGGGGAAGATTCAGCCACAGGCGGGAATTCTTTCATCCACTCGAATGGACGGCAGGCATCAATCACGGCTCGCGAGTTGAAGCCCTTCTTGCTCGGGTGGATGCGCGGATCCAGAGGACCGCTCCAGCAGCGACGCAGGATCTCGATGGATTCCACCGGGTCCGACCTGCTCGCCAATGCCCAGAGAACATCGAATGTGTTGGTCGGGTCGATGTCCTCATCGACCACGATGACGTATCGCCCCAGATACGCGCCGGCGTGAACCTGGGAAGCCGCCAACATGGCTTGGCGCGCATGCCCGGGATAGCGTTGCTTGATGGAAATGATGTTGAGCAAGCGCCCGCCCCCGGCCTCGTGGCACCACACGCCTTTGACATCGGGGACTCCGGCCTTCTCGACCTGTTCCCAGATCAAGGCTGCTTTTACCATGCATTTGGCAATGGAGTAGTCCGACGGCGGCCGACCCGGCCGTGCGCAACAGAGAATCGGGTCATTGCGGTAGTAGATGTTCTCCACGCGGACCACCGGTTCGGGACGGCTGGAGCTGGCGTAGTAACCGGTCCATTCGCCGAACGGGCCTTCGGTCTTTCTATCAGTTGGGTCCATCCAGCCTTCGATGACGATTTCAGCGTTGGCCGCAAACGGTAGACCGGTCGACTTTCCTTCGATGACGTCAATGGGCGCCCCCTTCAGTCCCCCCGCGTAATCGAATTCCGACACACCGTAATCGATTTCATTTCCCGATACCATGAAGAGTACCGGATCCTGTCCGACAGAGATGATTACAGGGCACGGTTTGCCGCGCTCAAAATACTTGGCGCGCTGAATGCTGCCATGCTTCCCCGGCGAGATATAAAGTCCCATGCTTTTCTCGTCGTGAACCATGCCGCGATAAGCGCCAAAATTCACCCATCCTTCATCTGGATCGCGCGTGATCACCAGACAAGCAGTGCCGATGAAACGACCCCCGTCGAGCTCGTGCATGAAGGGGACGGGGAATTTGAGCAAATTGACCTTGTCCCCGGAATCCACGTTTTCGAGAACGGGCCCCTTGGTGACAACCTTATGTTTGATGGGCTCGTGAGTCATGAGCTTTTGGCGGAAAGCTCGGACCAAGTCTAGGTTGGAAAGCTCCATGGGGAGGCCCAAATTAAGCGCCATGCGCTTGAACGAAGCGTTCTGAGCGAACAGCGTCCGGAATCCCTTCGGGTATCCCGGAATATTGTCGAAAATGACCGCCGGGACAACGTTGCCTTTGGATTCGCGGGCTAACAGTTCCGCGAGGGTTCCCATTTCCAAATTCCAATCAACACCGTCGACTTTCTTAAGCTCGCCGATCCCATCAACGATCTCAAGCCAGTCGCGCAGGTCTGTATACTTTGGTGTCTTACCGGCCTTCAGCTCCTCTTCGGCCAGTTTTCTCGCCTCTAATGCTGTCATGAGCTCAAATCTCCTTTCAGGTTTGGCGATGGTTTATTCTAGTCCCCCAGCATGGACTCATCAACACCCTCCGTATCATCCGCCGGAAGGCCGTTGCAACTCTGCGGATCTAGGTGCAAAAACAACTTGTCGCCCGGGTTGACATTAAAAAATGGATGTATATGCACGGCGAGCAAGTCTTCTCCGACCGCGATCTTGCAGTGATAGGCATCGCCCATAAATACTGCTTCGTTAACCGTTCCTTCCAGAATGTTATCTACTCCCTTTGGTTTTTCCTTATAGACCGGAATATTTTCGGGTCGAATCGAAATAACGGCTCTTTGATCTTTCTTCAGCGACGGCGCCGGAACGAAATTCAGCACGCCTTTTTTCGTCTCGATCTTGCCCAAGTTGCCGTTGTTGCCCAGATCCAACACCTTGCCGTCGATCAGATTGGTCAACCCTAAAAAGGTCGCCGTAAACCTTCGCGTCGGCCGGCTGTAGAGCTGATGGGGCGATCCGACCTCGATCAATTTGCCTCCGTGCATGACCGCGATCTGGTCGGAAATGGCCAGGGCTTCCGCCTGATCATGCGTGACAAAGATGGTGGTAATATTGGTTCTTCGTTGCAGCGATTTGATTTCCGAGCGCATCGCAACCCTGAGTTTGGCATCCAGGTTGCTCAAAGGCTCGTCGAGCAGCATGACTTTCGGTTCGTTGACCAAAGCCCGGGCAAACGCAACTCGCTGCTGCTGTCCGCCGGAGAGCTTCGGCGCAGGGCGGTCCTCCAGACCATCGAGACCGACGATCTTCAACACTTCTCCAACTCGCCGCCTGATCTCGTCCTTTGGGCGGCGCTGGATCGTCAACGGATAGGCAACGTTTTCCGCCACGGTCATATGCGGCCAAATGGCGTAGGATTGAAAAACCATACCGATCGGCCTTTTGTTGGTTGGCACATAAACACGCTCACCCGACGCGAAAACGGCCTGGCCGTCAATGCTAATGCGGCCCCCATCCGGTCTCTCCAAACCCGCCACACAACGCAAGGTCGTGGTTTTTCCGCACCCGCTGGGTCCTAAAAAAGTATAAAGGGAGCCTTCGGGTATATGCAGAGAAAC
>JBFJNS010000445.1:0-2795 GCA_041618055.1 Binatia bacterium | reverse complement strand
TGGAGTATTAATTTGGTTGCCTTTGCATGGGGATTAGCCCTAAGCGGACATTTTTTCAGACCCGCTCGGCCCGCAAGCCTCACAACCGTGGGCAGGCCCTTCGGGATTGCAAATGGGAAATCTCAAATTGCAAGTTTGGGATCCACGATCTCAAACTTGTCATTCAAGTTTTTGCTGTGAAAGCTGTTTTCATAAACGAACAGGGTGGAGCCGATGTTTTGAGATACGGGGAGTTTCCCGAGCCTGAAATAGGTGCGGGCGAGCTTCTCGTCAAGATACGGGCTACCGCACTCAACCGGCGCGATCTGTTTGCGCGCGAGGGTTCCCACGGCGTCAACCCGCCGCTGCCGTATGTTCCGGGAACGGAAATGTCCGGCGAGGTGGTTCGTCTAGGGGAAGGGGTAACTGACTTCAAAGTAGGTGATGCGGTTTTGGGTAGGTGTCGTGGTGGAGGTTACGCGGAGTTGGCTTGCGTGGCGGCCGCTGACGCCTACATCAAACCGGAGTGGATGTCATTCGAGGAGGCTGCATGCATCACGGTTTCGCCCTCCGCCGCGTGGCACATGTTGATTTGCCGTGCCCGCCTTCAACCGGACGAAGACTTGCTGGTGATGGCTGCCGGTAGCGGCATCGGAAGCGCCGCGATACAAATCGGCAAACTTGCCGGCGCACGGGTCATCACCACAGCCAGCAGCCAGTCCAAATTGGACAAAGCCACGGCTCTGGGTGCTGACGCAGGGATCAATTACAAAGTATTTCCAAAATTCAGCCAGCAGGTGCGCGAACTCACGCGAGGGGAAGGCGTTCATGTCGTCTTGGAACATATCGGTGCGCCCGTTTGGGAAGAGTGTTTTGCGAGCTTGCGGCATTGCGGCCGCTTCGTCAACGCTGGCGTTACCGCGGGGCACTGGGTGGAGCTCCATCTCGGTCAACTTTGGACACGAGAGCTGACGCTCTTGGGCACGCGCATGCAGCCGCGCGAGGATATGCCCGAGATCATGAAGCTCGTACACGCTCGCAAACTAAGGGGCGTTGTCTCCCAGGTCTTCCCATTGCGCGAAGCGCGACAGGCCCATGAGGTTCTGGAACGGAATGAATTCTTTGGCAAGCTGGTTCTCGTGCCCTAAAGCATGAGGTTGTTTTTAGCGCGGGTAAATAATTTGACAGGCGAAGATTCCATTTGTTATTTTGCCCGGGACGCCAGAATCCGAGGTTTGTTTGCTCTTTCCCCATGGCCCTTTGGCTCTCAGTCCGGGTCGGCATGGCGTCTGTCGGAAAGAGTCTTGAGTTACCGGTGATTAAGCTTCTCACAAAATCCTCTCATCTAGTTCTCTGGACGAGGTTTACGAATAAATTCTTGTTAATACCTGGAGTCAGTATTAGCTAGATCGATGTCTGGTACGATAATACAAACGAGGCGTTTATGGTGGAGTTAAGCGAGGCGCCGAAGGGCGCGGATATTATTCAGGAGATCAAGCGGGCGGGCATCCGCTTTGTCGTGGCTCTTCCGGATCGCATGACGAGCGAGCACTTGCTCAAGCCCTTGCTCTGCGATCGCGACTTGCAAGTAGTCCAGGTTTGCAAAGAAGATGAGGGCATCTCCGTCTGCAGCGGTCTCTACTGCACGGGGAAAAGGGCTCTCCTTCTGATTCAGTACACGGGTCTTCTGGATTCCATGAACGCCCTCACGCGCATCGGTGTGGAGGGGGAAAACCCAGTATGCATGATGGTGGGGCTTCTGGGGAAGGAACGGGGTGTGCCACCGACGCAGTCCAAGCGCTTCGGCTTGCGCATTATAGAGCCGATTCTGGACGTGATGGGGATTGAACACCACATGATTGAAAGCCCCGAGGACCTCACGAAGATAGTGCCGGCGGTTGAGCGGGCTTATGCTCAGTCCAAACCCGTAGCCATCCTGATCGGGAGGGAGCCTTTATGAGCGTCATGAAACGCGATGAGTGCCTGAAAGTCTTGGCGCGCCACCGTAGTGATGAAATTGTCGTGGCCGTGTGGAAAGCGGCCCATGAGTGGATTTGCATCTCTCCGAGCGACCTGAACTACACCTTCACCGGGGCCATGGGGCAGGGTCCCGCGCATGCGCTTGGACTGGCTCTCGGTCGGCCCGACAGGCGCGTTATCGTTCTCGACGGAGACGGCAGCCTGTTGATTAACCTTGGAGGCCTGGTGACCATTGCCAATGCGGCGCCAAAGAATTTCATCCATTGTCTCTGCGAGAACGGGACATACGAGACCAACGGCGGTGTCGCCATCCCGGGTGCGGGACGGGCCAACTTTCCTGGTCTCGCGCGAGAGGCCGGTTACCGCCGAGTCTATGAGTTCTCCAGCCTCGACGAATGGGATCGTGCGCTCGGCCGCCTCCTCAAGGAAGAAGGGCCGATCTTCGTGAACCTCAAGGTCGAAACCGGAGAGGCCTACCCCGAGGATTTTCGCCGCCTGTACAGCCTGCAGTTCCGCGACGCATTTAGGCGGGCTCTGCAGAATTCCTAGCGTCATCGGTTGCCAATCATCGCGCTAGACAGGTTTTCGAACCAGGTCGCGCTTTCTGCCAGCTTAATGATCTTTGCAATAGCGAGGTATTTTAAAAACCTTGCCCTTTTCTTCCTATGGACCAAAGTCCATCCTCGCCAGCGACCCGAGCAAGCGTCAAGACTTGTGTGTAAATTTTTTTGGGGTCTGTTGAGTCCAGTTTTGATTCAAGTGGTAAAAGACTGCAAAAACGATTCTTTGAAGGCTCTGAGCATGAGCCATGACACCCATCGGTCTGGTTCTACGTC
>JBFJNS010000444.1:0-2795 GCA_041618055.1 Binatia bacterium | reverse complement strand
CGCGTCGCTCGCATGGCCCCGGCATCGATCGCAAGGCAGGGCGCGACTCTAGCGGGAAGCGGCGAAGATGGCGTTAACGGCAATGTTATTGAGGTTCCGCGGTTGGGACCCGGCCGGACTGTTCTGGCTCGGGTGACAATACGGCCCGGCGCCGCCATGACGAAGGCCGAGAGGGCGAAGAAGGAGTCCTCATGTCGCCCCCGGCGCCGCCAGGATCGTCGCTATGTCGAGCCAAATGCGGGTCATCGTGGGTGTCCTCCGGGATCGGTGTCCGTCAGGTATAGCGCGGGCGCGCGGGGAGAGTCAGGGGGTGCAGCGCGATGCCGGCGTCGCGGATGCTGCCGTAATACGAAGGCAGGAGACCCGCTGGCGGTGCGCCGTCGACCCTTGCGCGTCGTTGACCGACAGGTTACGCGCGCAGGTGCTCGGAAGCAAAATTTCTGCAACCGCTCCGGATTTCCGTCCCTTTGCGCTCGTTGTCAATATATGGGCGCGCTTCGCTATATGCGATCCCGTGCCTGTCGCCGAGCACTCGTTTGGGTTGTCAAAACAGCCAATATTTTGCAGAATGGGTTGAATAATAAAAAACCGGGAGTGTTCCCCGGCGTTCCGCTATTCGGGGGAGGCGGCGCACCATGAAGATTTTTCTGCCTGTCATCATGCTTGGGGTGTTGGTTGCCTGCGGCGATGCCACGGAGGAACTGCTGCAGAATGATTTGGTCGATGCTCTCGAGAAAAGAGGCTGGGCACCGCTCGCTTTTCCCGATAGTTCGTACCGACCGGCGAGCATAATTATCATCGATGATGACAAGCGCGTCGAATGGCTTGGGACTCTGGATCCCACGCTATGCCGCATACCAGACCAATACCTCCAGCCCGAACCTCAGTCTTCGGGAAAACTCCTGACCGAGGAGAGCTACACGGCAAGCGTCAAACTTGCGGCGACGATCGAGGGTGTGGGCGTCGACGCGGGGGCCGATTCAAACATCGTCTCGATCCTCAAGATCGAGGATCAGGGCCCCTACAATCTTGACTCGACCCGTCTCATCACGTGGTTGCGCATCAACCAGGACGCGGTTGAGCCAGCCTGTCTGGATTGGTTCAAGCAGGAGAATACGTTTCTTGTCTATCGCGCCTTCGCGATAAAGAGAGGTTCGATTAGTTTCAAGCGCAACGTGGGTGGACAGATGGAGGCGGTTGCGCCCGAACTGATAAAGAAAGTGGTCAACGTGAAGGCTGAAGCCGGTGCCGGCTGGAACCAGAAAGGCGAGTTGGTCATCGACAAGCCTGCCTACATTGCCGTTCGGGGGATCCGCGGGCTGTTGACCGGCATTGAAATTCTTGGGGATGAAAATCAAGATAAAGACAAAAACGAAGATTTCGCCGAAGCAATAAAAATACAGGGAAAGAAGACCCTGCGGCCACCCGAATAGAGTTTTCTCTATCTTTGGGAGGTGATGATATGGCCTTGGCATTCCAGCGGTCGTTGAGCGTATTGCGGGTCGTTCTGCTATGTCTCGCTGCCGTCGGAGCATTGATCGGATGCGCCGACTTGAAGACGATTGGTCCTGCTGCTGAAATCGAGGCGGCGACCGTCGACGAGTCGCTCGTGGAACTGGAGAGGCGGAAGGCTGAGCTCAAGGCCGAGAAAAAGGCTGCGACCGGAACGCCCGATCTGAAGGCCGGAACTGAAGAGATAGAGCGGCTTGAGGTGCTTGAAGCCACAACAAATGCCAAGTTGGTGGCTCGAGCGATTGAGGTGGGGGGTAATGTGCCGGCCCAGATCGCCCTCCAACAATCGCCAGTCGAAACGTCGCCTCTACTGTTCGTTGAGGGAAATGAAGAAGACGGCGCCAGACACGAAGACGCGGAGACAGTTGCGCCCGCGCTGGCCTACAACGTCGTCTTTCCAGGACGCAATGCCGATGTTCAGGTCACCCAAGATGAAAATAACGGTATGCGTCCCGCCGGACCGGTAACGGTCTCGGCACAGCAGGAAGTCACTGTTGAGTTTTCGGTCAAACGTCGGTCTCTCGGAAGCCGTGTGAATAAATCTTCGACTATCCCGAATCCTTGGGGGGACAGCGACGAGAGAGACGCACGACTTACGGTGACTTTGATATGCGAAATCTGCAGAGATCCTGTTCAGCACAAGATTTCTCTGTGGCGCGCAATGCGCCAATCATCGAACGTCGCAAGCTTCAAATTCGTTCCAGAAGCCGTTGGTGAGGGGAAACTCGTATTTTTCCTCGACAAAGATGGAGTTCGCTTGGACAAGGTCGAGATTCCTCTCAAAATCGTTGATGGCGATTTGAATAATGAGTTGATAAATATTCCGATAAGTCCTGAGGCGGATCCAAAATTATCAGCATTGAATGATATAAATAAAAGCAAGATCGATGTTCGTATAAATACGAAGATGGTAAACGACGTTCTTGAAATTTCGATTGTGCCGGTGTCGACCAGGGTAATGAGGGCGTCAATCAGATTAACAGAAGATTGTCATTGGCCAAGAGACGATTCGGAATTAAAGAAGTTCTTTCGCACTGACCTTACAAGGACACGCCTTTCTGCGCGTATGAGAAAGGGTTACTATGACATTACATTAACGATAAACAAGATGAAATATGGAAGATCTCGGAATTTTCTCAGGGCGATTTACAACTCGCCGACACCTATCAGGGAGAATGCCTTAGGACATTTGTCTGATGCGGACGCCGAGAAAATATTGAAGGAATTTTATGACACCGGCAGGCTCTTGTACAAATTGATCTTCCGTGGTGAAGGCGCCGATG
>JBFJNS010000443.1:0-2811 GCA_041618055.1 Binatia bacterium | reverse complement strand
TAACACAACGTTAGACCGCACCGAGGAGGAGAGATGGCTCTGCAGCATCCAAACATGACGGTGGCGCATCGCCAGTTGACCGCAAAGGAGCGCCAGATGCTCGAGAAGCCGGTGCTCGTTCACGTTGGCATCGTTTTGTCAGACGGGACACCTCACGTATCTGCGATGTGGGTGGATCTGGACGGTGAGGATATCATTCTCAACACGGCGGAGGGGCGGACCAAGGCCAACGTCCTGCGCCTCGGAAGCCCCGTCGCGCTCAGTGTCCTTGATCCCGAAAACCCCTACCGCAACCTCGGCCTGCGCGGCCGCGTGGTCGAGGTCATGAGTGAAGAGCAGGGCGCCGGCGCGGGGATCAACCGCCTTGCCAAGAAGTATCTCGGAGTGGAAGAATACCCGTATCGCACTCCGGGAGAGCGACGCGTGCAGTTCCGGGTGCGGCCCGAGGTCGTCAGCGGCTGGGGCAAAGACTAACCCGAGCCGTTTTTCGGGCAATTTTGGGACACCCTATTGGTTGAACCGCGTCGATGGTCATTGCAGCGGGCCGAAGGCAATCGGTTCAGGAAGCTTCGCAGGTTTGTAAATAATCATTCAGAATAACAGCAGCATGCAAATATTGTTTAACGATCGGCTTGAGACAGACCGTTGGACCCGCTCGCAACGCTCGATCGCCTCGAGTTCTCAGCCCTAGCGTCAGGCGTGACGCAGCATGTGACGAGGTATTCAAATTCAAATGGAGATGGCCGAAGATTTAGGTAGGAAGCGAACCTGGTGGATATGGGCCATTTCGATTTTTTATCTGCTTTCGGCCGGCTGGTCGGTTTTGTCGTTCGTTCTGATCTATTCCGGCACTATATCTGTAAATCCTGCGCAACGCGCTTACCTAGATGATTTATCGCCGTTCGATTTAGCGATTTCGGTTTTGATCGGCCTGTGCAACTTGTCGGGTGCCGTGGCGTTGTTCAATTTGAATCGTGTGGCGTTTAAGCTGTTTGTAACCGCATTTTCAGCGTCGGTCCTTTTTGTATTATGGCATGCAGCGACAACGGGATTGCTTGAGGCGCTGGGTGGCGCTGAATCTATTGGGACCATGATTGGATATGGCATCTCTGCAGCCGTGTGTTTATACGTTTGGAAACTTACGAAAAGCGGTGTCTTGACATAGAAACATCTATAACCCACCGCTCGAGCGATAATGAGATCGCTGAAGAATTAATTCATTTCTTTTAGCGGCTCGGCGGCATGGCGTTAGGCCTACCAAAAATGCAATACGACATCGAGATGACCGTCGAGCTAAGCAAGGAAACGGGGCCGGGGCGTGGGACTCGGACTCCCGGTGCTTGGCGGCACCGCTGATCGGCAAGGCGTTAGGCCGTACAAGAAGCGCTGGTAATGCTTGAAGTGTTTCAGTTTCTTGCTACTCTGAGCGCGGCACTTTTCGCTGGTGCAGCGATCTACATTAACATCGCCGAACACCCGGCCCGTATGGCACTGGACACACGCAGCGCCGCAATTCAGTGGGCACCTAGCTACAAGCGAGCCGCCTGGATGCAGGCCCCCCTTGCAATCGTGAGTTTCTTAGCAGGTGTCGGCGCGTGGGTTATCGGCGGCGGTGTGGTTTGGCTCGTTGCGGCTCTGTTCATCGGCGCAGTGGTGCCAATCACACTTATTGTCATCATGCCCACGAACCAGCAGTTGCTGGATACAGAGCGCGATTTGAGCTCAGCTGAGACACGTCAGCTGCTTGAGCGCTGGGGTAAGCTTCACGGCGTGCGCAGCGCCACGAGCGCGGTTGCAACACTACTCATGCTGTGGGGACTACTCGTGGCCTAACGGTCGATCATTGACCAACGCACACGACGCAGCGCTGGGCGCTTTCTCCGGCGCGGCAAAACCGGGGCGTTGGATAGCTGTTGTTGGTGACAGGATAATTGCCGGCTCAAAAAGAATTGGAGTCCACAAGCGGCGTCAGTGATGCGTCCTTTGGGCGACGACTGCCATTGCATATCTTGTGGTCGCAGTATGGGTCGGCGTTCTGCTATATGTTTCGCGTGCTCGTTTTTATTCGAGATTCACAAAAATAAGCACTCCTCTGCTGCATGAACCGTTGCTGATTTGTTAAATTTGTCGGGAGAACGCGCTGCAGTCGAGTTTTTTGGCCTTGGCTGGCTTGAGCTATTTGATACTCGTTGAGGCCCCCTCCTGAGCATACCGTTTTGGTATGCTCGTGTTGCCAAACACTATGGAGGAGGAGACCTCAATGAGTATCATGCGGCTTGACACAAATCGTCGGCCCTGCTCGCAAGGCGCGCGGACCGCGGCTTCTCAGCCTTCGCGTGAACACCCATGAGCTATGTCGTCGAAGTAATACGACCAATCCAAAAAAAAGAGGTTTTGACCCTCATTCACGACGATGCGGAATTGACAATCATCGCCGAGGGAGAAAATTGGATCGATTTCACATGGTCTCGTGGTGGGGGGCAAGTGATGTTCAACTTCGCTCAAGGGCGAATTTCTGTGACCACACCTGGCGAGGAAGCGTGGGCGAAAGCCCAGGCACTTGCGGAGCGCCTTGAAGCCGCGGTAATCGGGGAGGAGGATGATCTTCCGAACCGCCGAGAGATCAAGCAGGGACTTTTGGCCGGCCGATCCACATGGATTGGCTGGCCCATTCTCGTAGTTCTTCTTGGTGGTTTGTTAGCGTGGAAATGGTGAACGTTCTCCCGCTTTGAGTGAGCTGGATGAAACGCTTGCGTTATTCTTTTCGATTGCTGCCGGGCGTTGGGTTTGGTGTAGTCGCCGGCCTGTGTG
>JBFJNS010000442.1:0-2813 GCA_041618055.1 Binatia bacterium | reverse complement strand
GTATCTATATATTGGACCCGCAATTGAATCCCGTTCCGATCGGTGTTGCAGGTGAGCTTCACATCGGTGGTGTTGGTGTGGCCCGGGGATATCTGAATCGCCCGGAATTGACCGCGGAAAGATTTATCGCCGATCCTTTCAGCGATGATGGAGCGGCCCGTCTGTATAAAACAGGAGATTTGGCGCGCTATCTTGCAGACGGCAATGTCGAGTTTCTTGGCCGCTACGACCGCCAGGTCAAGATCCGCGGTTTTAGAATCGAGCCGGGTGAGATAGAGGCTGTTTTTGATGAAAACCCCGCGATTCGGCAGGCGGCCGTTGTAGCCCGCGACGACGGATCCGGGGAAAAGCGACTTGTGGCTTATGTCGTTCCGACGGGTTCTCAGGTTCCTAACATCAGCGAGCTCCGGAGTTTCTTGAGGGAAAAGTTACCCGAATACATGGTGCCCGCAGCCTTTGTCGTCTTACAGGCGTTGCCTTTAACGCCGAGCGGCAAGGTGGATCGAAATGCGCTTCCAGAACCCGATCAGAACAGGCCCGCACTGGAGAAGGCTTTCGTGGAAGCCCGGAGTCTGGCCGAGAAGTTGCTGGCTGGTATCTGGGCCGATGTGCTTAAGATCGACCGAGTGGGGATTCACGATAACTTCTTCGACTTAGGAGGGCACTCTCTCCTAGCCGTACGAGTCGCCTCACGTGCGCGCGACGCTTTCCAAATAGATTTGCCGCTACGAACTCTGTTTGAAAACCCTACAATTGAAGGACTTGCCGTGGCTATAGAGGATATTCTCACCCGGGAAATCGAAAACTTGACTGAAGATGAGGCTCAGATGCTTCTGCAGGAAAGAGTGGATTCCGTTGAACCTCGTTGACGACAAGATACGTTCCTCGTTCGCGGAGTCGGCAGGCCATCCGGTGAAGGCCCGACTCCCGGTTGCAAACCCTTCTGGGAGTATTTCCATTTTTCATTTGCTTGCAACCCAGGCTAGCCGCATCCCGGACGCCGTTGCGATCATGGCTCCCGGTCGTGCGCCTCTCACTTATAAGAGGTTGCTCGACCATACGGAAAGCGTAGTCGGAACGCTGAATTCAATGGGGCTTGGCCGGAATGATCGTGTGGCTATGATACTTCCGCAGGGTCCAGAATTGGCCGCAGCCTTTCTGGCCATAGCCGCCGGGGCAACGACGGCGCCTTTGAATCCAAGCTATTTGTCGAATGAATTGGACTTGTGTTTTTCTGATCTGAAGGCCAAGGCGTTGATTGTCGATGCTGGAACTGATTCGCCAGCCCGAACGGTGGCCAAAGCACTCGGCATCCCCGTTATTGAACTTGTACCTGTGATCGGAGCGGAGGCAGGTATCTTTGAGCTGAAGGGTGAGATGCGCGATTGCCCCACTGCGATGGGATTCGCCGAGCCCGAAGACGTAGCGTTGGTATTGCAGACCTCAGGTACGACATCACGTCCCAAAGTTGTACCTCTCACGCACGCTAACGTTTGCGTTTCCGCCAATAACATAAGTGTCTCTCTGCATCTTGATGGGAGAGACCGATGTCTTAGCGTGATGCCGCTGTTTCATATTCATGGTTTAATCGGTGCGGCGCTTTCGTCGATCTCAGCGGGTGCTAGCGTGGTGTTTACCCCGGGTTTCTTCGCCCCTAAATTCTTTGATTGGATAGATGAGTTTCGCCCTACGTGGTACACCGCCGTCCCAACCATGCATCGGGCAATTCTGGCTCGGGCTCCAGCAAACCGTGAAATTATTGCACGCAATACGTTACGGTTCATCCGCAGTTCCTCATCTGCGCTGCCGCCACAGGTTATGAGGGAGATGGAAGAGGTATTCAGGGTTCCTGTGATTGAAGCCTACGGCATGACGGAGGCGTCTCATCAAATAGCGAGCAATCCCTTACCGCCGCGTCAGCGCAAAGCAGGTTCGGTGGGTGTTTCAGCAGGTTCCGAGGTCGCGATAATGGACCCGGCCGGCGAGTTTCTCGGTGTGGAGGAGAGAGGGGAGGTCGTGATTCGTGGGGCCAATATCATGGGGGGGTACGAGAACAATACAGCTGCCAACGAGCGCGCCTTCACCCGTGGATGGCTTAGGACTGGCGATGAAGGTTACTTGGATGCAGACGGTTTTCTGTTCATCACGGGGCGATTGAAGGAGACTATTAATCGCGGCGGCGAAAAAATAGGACCCGTGGAGGTAGAGAATGTTTTGATGAATCATCCTGCCGTGATCGAGGCAGTAGTCTTTCCGGTTCCTCACGCCCAGCTGGGGGAGGATGTCGGCGCAGTTTTGGTGCTGCGGGCGAATATGGATGCTACAGAGCGCGAACTTCGGGAGTTCACGGCTCAGCGCCTTACTCCCTTCAAGGTTCCCCAACAGATCGTTTTCGTAGATGAAATTCCCAAAGGCGCAACAGGCAAGGTTCAGCGTATTCGCTTGGCGGAGCAGCTTGGCATCAACGCACATCCTCACGCACCTAAAGAGATTGCAGCGTACAAATCTCCGGAGAGTCCGCTAGAACGAGACTTAGCGAGCATCTGGGCGGATGTTCTTGGCCTCAAACAGGTTGGGGCCAACAGTAATTTTTTCGATTTGGGAGGAGATTCGATTCTCGCCACCCAAATTATTTCCCGAGTGCTAAAAAAGTTTCGAGTGCAGCTTCCGTTCCTGCTTTTCTTTGACAGCCCGAGTGTTGCCGAAATGGCCAGGTACCTAGAGACAGCCGGAGCAGAAGAGCCGGTTTCCGAGGTTTCCATTATTCAACCCATCTCACGTCGTCAAGGGAAGAAGCTTCCCCTTTCTTTTGC
>JBFJNS010000441.1:0-2828 GCA_041618055.1 Binatia bacterium | reverse complement strand
GGGGAATGTTGACAAAGGGAATTTTCTATATTAATCAGGACTTTTAATCCCAGGTGTCATCTGAACCTCCCAAGACCGCGCCGCAAGGGCGGGAACAAGAGATTGAAAGGTTAGCTCAAGAGATCGGCCGGCTCATCCAGGGTGCCGACCCGGAGAGCCGTGAAGATCTCAAAGAGCTGGCTTTTGCGCTTATCCGCGAAGAGTTGATCCACAAGGCGGAGAGCGAAGAGAGCGGGGGAGAAAAAGCCACTCCGGCGCCCTTCAATCCTCTTGGGACGGGAGTCTTAATTTTACTTCTCGGGGCCGGATTGTCGTTTGTTTTCGGGCCCGTGGGCTTGGCTTTGATGGTGGGAGGGTTGATTTTCATTATCTGGGGGGCGCTCATCAGTTGGATCAAGGGATAGGTCAGTATGGCAGCAGAAGATAAAAAAAAGCGCGGCATCTGGTCGCGCAGAGATTTTTTCACTCGTCTGGGATGGGGCGGATTCGGAATCTTCAGTGGCTTGAGTCTTCTGGGCTTTATCCGATCGGCTTTTCCACGCGTGCAGTTTCAGCCGCCGTCAACGTTTAAGGCCGGACTCCCATCCGACTATGCAATCGGCGAAGTCAGCGAGAAGTACAAACAAGCCCAGAGGGTATGGATCGTGCGCGAAGAAACCGGCATCTACGCCATTTTTGCCAACTGCACCCATCTGGGTTGCACCCCGCGCTGGCTCGCGGCGGAGAACAAGTTCAAGTGCCCCTGTCATGGCAGCGGCTTCTATAAATCCGGTTTGAACTTTGAAGGACCGGCGCCTAGGCCGCTGGACCGATTCAAAGTTGCCATCGGCGATGACGGTCAACTCCTGGTTGACAAGAGCAAAGTATACAAAATGGCTCCGAACGTGGAGCCGGATGAGCAGTATGCGGACAGTATACTGAAGGTTTGACGGACGGGATGTTAAGGACATGAATCTGCTAGAGAAAATCAAGAACGACATTGTTGAAAACCAGGTATGGAAGTCGATCTTTCGCCACGGCTATGAAGACACGCCGCGCAACCGGGTCATGATGGTGACGTCGAATGTTTTCCTTCATCTGCATCCGGCAAAAGTCCGTCGCCACGGTATCCGAATGCGCTTCACCTGGTGCATGGGTGGACTGACTTTTTTTATGTTCCTGATTACCGCGGTCACCGGGGTGTATCTCATGTTTTACTACCGCCCCGTCGCCGAGTACGCCTATGCCGACATGAAGTATTTGGAGTTCGACATGCCCTTCGGCATGTTGATGCGCAATATGCATCGCTGGGCGGCCCATGCCATGATCGTGACCGTGTGGCTCCATATGTTTCGAGTGTTTCTCACCGGTTCTTACAAGCCGCCGCGGGAATTTAACTGGATCATCGGGGTCTTGCTGCTCGTCCTGACCCTGTTGCTCAGCTTTACGGGCTACCTGTTGCCATGGGATCAATTGGCCATCTGGGCAGTCACCGTAGGTTCTAACATGGCCCGCGCCACTCCCCTTCTGGGGTACGAAGGGCCATTCGCGGAATTCGTCGGCGCCAATCCGATTTACGATGCGCGCGCCTTTCTATTCGGCGGCGGTGAAATCGGGCCTCATACCCTATTGCGGTTTTATATCTTGCACTGCATTTTTATCCCTCTGGTCGCGAGTATCCTGATGATCGTGCACTTCTGGCGCATTCGTAGAGACGGCTTCTCGGGTCCTTCCTTATAAGCTTCGGCAATTCACACGAGGGGATAACGATGGCAGAGGCTGCGCAAGAAAAGAAAATTCCTGTAGACGATAAAATCCACACCTGGCCCCACCTGGTCCGGGTGGAATTCTTAGTCGCACTGTTTGTCTTTGTTGCGCTAATATTGTGGGCGCTGATGGTCGACGCGCCGCTGGAGGAACCGGCTAATCCGACCCGGACTCCAAACCCTTCCAAAGCGCCTTGGTACTTCTTGGGTCTGCAAGAGATGCTGGTTTATTTTGATCCATGGCATGCGGGCGTCGTACTCCCCAGTCTTATCATTGTCGGACTCATGGTTATTCCGTACATCGACATCAACCCGAAGGGGAACGGCTACTACTGCTTCAAAGACCGCAAGTACGAAATTTTGACTTTCATTTTCGGCTTTCACGTTCTCTGGGTTGTCACGATTATCATTGGGACATTTTTCCGTGGCCCAGGCTGGAATTTGTTTTGGCCGTGGCAGCGATGGGATCCCCATAAAGTCGTCGCTCTAACCAATGTCGATCTGCCGTATTATTTCGGTTTTCGACACTATTGGGCGGCCGCAGCATTCGGCGCATTCACGGTCGTAGCGTACTTTGTCGTTTTTATCGCGGCTTTCTACTGGTGGGTGTTGCGCGTCAAGGGAGAGGCCTTCATGGAGCGATGGGGAATGGTCCGGTTTACCATCACCGCCCTATTACTGGCACTCATGTTCTCGCTACCGGCCAAGATGTTCCTGCGGCTCGTATTCAACGTGAAGTATATTCTCGTGACGCCGTGGCTTAATATTTGATGTTTTATGTGGCGAAAATCTTGCAGGCTTTCGGGCTCGCTGACGTAGGGTATGCCCTATATGTCGGTATCGCAAAAAACTTTTCCATGGCGGAAGAAATTGTGCTGGCACTGATCGGTCTCGGGGTTTTTTCTTTGGGTCGCGCGCTCGAGCGCAAGGCCACCTGAGGGAGCTAGGATGGCGGAACGAGGAATTGACCAAAACGAAGAGAAAAAATCCTACGGTACTGTCTTTCTGCTAGGCATCGCACTCCTGGTAGCGCTGAGTTTTTGGGCGTTTTGGGATGATAACATTACGCGGCGCCCGTGGAAG
>JBFJNS010000440.1:0-2846 GCA_041618055.1 Binatia bacterium | reverse complement strand
TTTCAAAAGCTCTAGTTGTTTTCCTGATACCTCCGGGGAAAGGGTCGCTAACCCCGTAATGTTTCCACCCGGCCGCGCAAGGCTGGCGACGAACCCGCTGCCGACAGGGTCGGTATCTGCTCCCATGACAATTGGAATTGTAGAGGTGGCTTGCTTGAGGGGACGGGTTACTGCCGGACCGGCCGAGACGATGACTTCTACCTTGAGACGTACTAGCTCGGCCGCAAATGCGGGCAGCCGATCGAATGTTTCATCAGCAGATCTCCACTCAACGATAATATTTCTTCCTTCTACGTACCCGAGCTCGCGCAGACCTTGCCGGAACGCTTCGTTGCGCGTCGCCATGGCGGAAGGGGACGAACCAATCAAGTATCCTATCCGCGGGACATTTCCTGTCTGCTGCGCCTCGGCGTGGAAAACAAATGAGTTGATAAGCACTAGGAGAGTGAAGAGTCTAATGGTTGGCATCTGCGGCCTCGGGTTAAGTTTTTACGTTTAGGAACCTCGACTCATCGGATCACTGCACAGGTTGCGTGATTCAAAATTCACGGTTATACTTTGGGTATGAAAACAGCGATCTCCATTCCCGACAAGGTTTTTGCCGACGCCGAGCGGCTTTCGCGGCGTCTGAAAAAATCGCGGAGCCAGGTTTACACCGAGGCAGTGACTGAATACGTCGCGCGACATGATCCTCAGGCCGTGACCGAAGCGATGAACCGTGTTTGCGAGAAGGTTGACACGCGGCCGGACAAAGCGCTGGCCGCCGCCGCACGGCGCGCGCTTGAAACTGTCGAATGGTAATCGCCCAAGGCCATGTATACTGGGCAGACCTGCCGGACCCCGCTGGTTCAGGTCCTGGATTCCGCAGACCGGTCGTGGTTGTCCAAGGCGATGCACTTAACCGCAGCCGCATTCGCACGGTTGTCTGCGTGCCGTTAACCAGCAACCTTGTGTGGGCGGAAGCGCCGGGCAACGTACCGTTGCCGGCCAAAACCACAGGGTTGCCCAAGGACTCCGTCGCAAATACATCACAAATCGTTACCCTCGACCGCGAACTTCTCACTGAAGAAGTCGGAAAACTTTCGAGGCGACAACTGGAGTTAGTACTCACCGGCATCGATATCGTCCTCGGGCGCTAGCCCTTTTAGATACCGGGGATTCCGATTCACAACTGACTGTCTCCGCCTGTCGCCTAAAATCTCACGCTTTACCGAATCACTCGATCTGCCCGCGCCAGCACATGGGGCGGAATCGTTAACCCGATCTGCTTCGCCGCCTTAAGGTTGATCACGAACTCGAACTTCATCGGCTGTTCGACTGGGAGTTCTGCCGCCTTAGTTCCTTTGAGGATTTTATCCACGTAGACTGCTGAGCGGCGGAGCATATCTGGCACGCTTGCGCCGTATGACATCAAACCTCCCGCATCCAGAAAATCACTCTGTCCGTACATGGCGGGGAGACGCTTTCTCGCCGCAAGCTCCACGATGCGTTGTCTATGAGAGACAAACAGACGCTCTTGAACCACAAGAAGCGCACCTGCACGTCGATTGGTTGCAGTCGCGAAGACCTGCTCGAAATCGCCAGGATCTCGCACTTCCAGAGATTGAAGTTTCAGCCTTAAGCTCTGTGCCGCATCCGGTAGTTTCTTCCAGGCGCTCGCCCATACTCGATTATCTGGATTCCAAAGGACACCTACGTGGGACACGCCGGGAATAGTATCCCTAAGCAACTCCAGTTTCTTGGTCTCTAAATCGGTTGTTAAGATCGCAAACCCTGTAACGTTTCCGCCCGGCCGCGACAAGCTGGCGACAAGTCCCGTGTCAACAGGGTCGCCACTGACCGCTACTATTGGAATTGTCTTCGTCCCTTGCTTGGCCGCTAGAGTTCCCGGGGTAGTCCACGTCACTATGACGTCGACCTTGAGACGAACAAGTTCCGCGACGCGGGTGGGGAGTTCCTTGAATCCCTCTGCCAGTTGATATTCAACAAGGATGTTCTCGCCTTCTACGTAACCGAGCTGGCGGAGACCGTTCCGGAATTGTTCTCTGTAAGCTGGGGGAAACCCCCGAGGTTGTAGGAATCCAATTCGGGGGAGTTTCTTCGCCTCCTGCGCCTTGACGATGAAGCTGGGAGCGAGGAGCAGGGAGCATAGAGCGAACAAAAGGACGGAGTGCTGAGCGATGAGTGCTGAATATTTCGATAATGATGAGCCACCGGTTGGCGGTCGCTGCTTACAAAGGCTTAGCTTAGTTTTCATAGCTCAGTCCTCAGCACTCGTGACTCAGTACTGTCATCTGATGACCCTGTCCGCTCTCGCCAGCACGGTCGGCGGAATTGTCAGACCGATTTTTTGGGCAGCATTTAGATTGATCACCAGCTCGAACTTTGTCGGCTGCTCCACGGGCAATTCAGCCGGCTTTGCGCCCTTGAGAATCTTGTCCACGTAGGTAGCGGCGCGCCGGAACATATCGCTAATGTTCGCACCGTAAAACATGAGGCCACCAGCGTCCATAAACTCTGACTGCCCGTATACCGCTGGCAGCCGGTTCTTTGCCGCAAGATCTGCGACTTGCGTTCGGTGAGAATTGAGCACCGGTCCTCCAAGCACGAGGCCTGCATCAGCACGCCCCTTGCTTCCGGCTTGGAATGCGATCTCAATATCCTTGGGACCTAGCACGTCTAGGTATTGTAGCTTCACTGCAAACGCCGCTGCAGCGATCTCCGTCTCCTTTACCGCTTGCGCGTTGCCCGGGTTGGTTGAAGTCCCGAGGACGGCCACGCGGGAGATCTTAGGAACGATTTCATTCAGAAGCTCGAGTCGTTTTCCGCTTATTTACGGGGCAAGG
>JBFJNS010000439.1:0-2862 GCA_041618055.1 Binatia bacterium | reverse complement strand
TCGTCGTCAGCGGCGGCAACTTTGACATCCATCCCCGTCACTACGGTGAAAGGCCGCTTGCAGTCCTCGGCGTCGTCAAACCGCGGAGAACCAAATTCGAGCTTGAATTGATCGGTTCGGCATTGAGGAGAGATCTACCAATCCTCGGTATTTGCGGGGGCGCCCAAGCGATCAACGTCGCTCTCGGGGGCTCCCTTTACCAGGACATCGCGACCCAGCTTCCCCACGCAAGCGAACATCAGCAGTCCGCGCGTAAGGCGATTGGAGGCCATTTTGTACGAATCCACCCGGGAACATTGTTGCACCGGATCATGAAACGAGAAACCTTGGAGGTGAACACCACGCATCACCAGGCGGTCAAGCGACTCGGCACAGGATTGATCGTAAGCGCAATGGCAAAAGACGGAGTCATTGAAGGCATTGAGAGTTTGAATCATTCTTTCGTGCTCGGCGTTCAGTGGCACCCTGAAGCCTTGGCGCAAAAATTCGCCCTTCAGCGACGGCTCTTCTTGTACTTTGTTGAGCAGTGCAAGCATTCACACGTGGGCCGGAGCCGCAACCGCAGTTCAGTATTCTCCCTGCCGCAAAGAAAGCAGCAAGCAATTCGGCGAACTGGAAACAGTAAACCGCGTTCGAGACGAAGTCATCATCCCTAGCGTTTGACGCTAGTGAGCTGGAGCTAGAGTTCGTGAAACCAGTGGATCAACTGAGCTATAGGTTTAGCCTGGAGTGACAATGGCACCTTACCGCACAGGCTCCCTGACATCTTCGGTGCTTGGCCAGTTGTTTGAAGTTTGACCGCGCTTTTGGTTCCACTACTTGCCTCTGCCGGCTGCATCAAGCCACCGAATCATTGCCTTTGGCTGGGAGGGCCCGACCCTGAACAATGTCTTGTTAAACAAACTTGAGGTCCGGCACACCAGCGACCGTTTGAATTTTCGCTAGCCCTGAGGCACAGAAAGGGAGATACTCTGAAATCGAGAGGAGGAACGACGCATGGCGCTCAATGGTGGTGATGTGCTCAAGAGAGAGGTGACCGAGAAGGCCCTCTTCCCGGGAAAAGGGTTGCCCGGGGGAGGACAGCTGGAAGTACGGATGGAGATTTCCCCCGACCACCCGGACCCCCATATTCGGGCCGTCGCCCGCCGTGTCAAGCCGTACAATCTCGAGAGTTGGCATTTGGAATGGACTGCTGTAGCGGAAAAAAACGAAACTTTGGCCGTGGAGTTTGCGCGCCAAGACCGAAAAGTCACCGCACACGAGTTTTACCTCCGGGCCGCTGACTTCTACCGTCGAGCGGTTGTCTACATGCCCGACAGCGACCCCAGAATGCTCCCGACCTTCGCCAAGCTCAAAGAGAACTTTAACAAAGCATGGAGCCAGGTTTCCGCCCCATTTGAGCGCGTGCAAATTCCCTACGAGGGCCACATGCTCGATGCCCTCTTCTATCCCGCTCGAAGCAAACCGGGGACGCGCTCCCCGGTCGTCTATAATTATGGCGGCGCCGACGGCATTCTGCTGCGGGGGGAAGATGGAGGTGCCGGTCAGTACGTTCGACGCGGCATGGCCTTCATCGATGTCGACGGCCCGGGGCACGGCGGTAGTTTGCGCGAGCAAAAACTCTATGCGCCGCCAGACTGTGAGCGGGTGGCCAAAGCCGTTATTGATTATTTGATGACGCGTCCTGACGTCGATCATGACCGGATCGGCTTGCACGGTTCCAGCATGGGAGGGTATTCAGGCCCGCGTTGCGCCACCGCTGAAAAGCGAATCAAAGCGGTTGCCGTCTGGAGCGGCGCCTACAATCTCGTCGAGGACATATTCGATTTTTACCCGCCGATTCAAGACAGGTTGCGCTGGTTGATGGGCGCCAAAGACCTGACAGAAGCGAGGGAGAAAATACGGGAATTCACACTCGAAGGCAGAGCCGACCGGATCGAATGTCCGCTGCTTGTCGGCTACAGCCACGACGATCGCGTCATGGACCCTCGGGGCGCCTTGAAACTTTATGAAAAGGCCGTTAACTCACCCAAGCGCCAGATGCTTGACGGCGTCGGCCACGGCGAGAAGCGCTTCGACCGTCGCACCTATATTGCGGATTGGTTCATGAGGCAATTACAGGCAGGTTAATGGATGGCCCTCGCAGATAGGTGAGTTGATCTGCGGGTCCTGTTCGTACTTCGATCATGAGAAAGAGCCCGGGCATCGCTTCGGCGAATCGCTCGGACGCTTGAACAGATTCTGTCCCGGCTTGAAGCTCAACCGCCGGTTGTTTTTTGCCTACACTCGAATCCAAGTTTCACTTGCGATCCCCAGATCTCGGAACACCATCCACAAGATCGATCTCACTGGCGATGGCAACGAAACAACCAAAAGGACGCTTTCGAGCACTCTCCCGGCCGTCGAAGTAGTAGAGCACAGGCGGAAACAACCCGAATCTACTGAGGCCACTTGACAGCATCGGATGCTGGTTTTGCAGGAGGCTTTCAAGAAGATTATCCTTAAGGTTGGGGCGTTAACCTCGGAGTAAAAGAGGGAATTCACCTGAATCGGGCGCCCATCCGGGTCGCATGATACAGTCCGACACGGTTCTTCTCCAGGACCCTAATGCCAAACAAAGAGAAGATTCGCCAAGAGAAGCCAGAATTGCTATACTAGCCGTCAACAACGGAGGATACGTTTTTTTAGTGCCTATTGCCGGCGGTTGGTGACGAATTTGCGGGGCGGATAGGCGAAATTGGGGCTGCATTGCTGCATCCGTTTAGTCGATATATAGCCACTTCCGGGGTCGCACTGCCGCTCGCGCCTTCATGGATCGCGGATACCAAAGCTCATGGATGATTTTCGCAATACGGCAGAGCC
>JBFJNS010000438.1:0-2867 GCA_041618055.1 Binatia bacterium | reverse complement strand
GTGACCACTGGCGGTACGGGCGCTGGGCTACCGCAATAAGCGTCATGATTTGGGTACCAGGCAATATTTACTACGCCGTCGCACCGGCATGGATCGGCTTGGAGGGAAGTGCCGCGCTCCGGGCCGTGATGAACCTTGTTATGCCGGTTCTACATGCCAACGCCGCTATATCAGTTCTTCTGGTTCCTCAGTTTGTGGGAGCCTTCAAGAGTCGAGGAAAAGCAGGCCTTCAGCGGTCCGTTCTTCATGCTCTGATTTATTTTACTTTTAGCTCGGCAATTTATTGGGTGTTACTTGCCTTCTTTGGTCAGGAGGTTACGACCTGGATTTATGACGGGCGATATAGCGAATATTCTCATCTGCTCGTTCTTTTGGGGCTCCTGCCTGGCTTGGCAGGAGTGATCGCCGTGCTAGGTGGCGCCCTGCGGGCGATGGAGCGGCCCGATCAAATTTTCTGGTGCTATGTCACCTCCACAGTCGTGGCCCTAACGCTAGGCCTATGGTTGCTCGGAACTGACGGAGTCACAGGTGCGGTGTGGGGTCTGCTGGTTTCATCGTTAACCACTGCAGCGGCAATGGTGTGTTTCTATGTTTTGCGAGGCTGGCCGAACCAAATCGAGCCTTTTACGCGACGTAGCTTCGTAAACCCCCAGCACACTGGCAAAACAGGCGTGGCCGTTAAGGAGCCTCAAGGGACTACTCGGCGAGATTGGCGCGCGGTACGTCCCCTGGGCGCAGTGGTTGCTCTTGTAGGTCCGGATGGTGTGGGAAAATCTTCTGTTATCCAGGAAATCCAGAAGGGGTTAGGCCACCAGCTCTTCAACGGTACTGTGATCCGGCACTGGCGCCCCGGCTTGATACCGGCGTTAGGTAGATTCCTGGGACGAAAACTTGAGCGATCAAATAACGCGGTCCTCCCTAGACGAGAGCCTGGGCGCTTGCAGTGGATACGCTTGACTTACTATTTCGTTGATTTTTTGTTGGGCCACTTTTTTAGAGATCTCTTTCAGACAAGCAGGTCACGGCTGGTTATATACGACCGCTGTGCTCTGGACATGCTGGTCGATTCACTGCGCTACGGCCTTTCTTCGGCGCGGGGCGCAAAGTTTCTGTGCAAGCTCCTTCCCAAACCAGACCTGGTTATCCTGTTGTCCGATGATCCGGTGCGGATTCACGCGCGAAAACCGGAGTTGTCAATAGAAGAGATAGACACTCAGCTCCGACAATGGCTCCGGCTAGTGGAACGGAAGAGTGTAGACTCTATTGTTCACGTTGATGCACCCTCGAAAGAGATTGCCGAGAGGGTAATGGGTTTGATTACAGAATCCGTCATACAAAAGAAAGCCGGCCCGGTCTGCCAACAAAACGATCGCGTCGCTTGGTTGAATAAGGTCCTGACTGAAGGCACACAAAGTGCATTCACAGAGAGAGGTGAGTCACCAGCTTCCAATGAACGCCATATTGGATATGAATACGGCTCGATCCATTTGAATCAAGGGCGGGAGCTTTTGATCCCGCTGGACTCCCGGAGGGCAGCGCTGAAGGGGTTGGAACTCTACAATGCCCAAGCTTCTAGGGCGAGGCTCGCCAAGAGCTTGCTGGCAACGGGTCTGCGACTCGGTGTCGCGCAACCGTTATTGCGTAAAGTTTATCTGACCGTCCCTCGGAACGGTTCCGAAGGGCGCGCGCTCGCCGACTCCTTCCTGGAGCATTTGAAACAGGTTCTGGGCGAGGGGGATCTCCGCGTTGCTATCTCTCTGGGTACGCCTGGGCCGCATTGTAAACCCACGCTCCAGGCTATTGCGGCAGATGGGACGGTCATCGGCTACGTGAAGGTGGGCTGGAATGAGGTGACCAACAATCTGGTGAAGAATGAGGCACGGACCGTGCGCTGTCTTGCGGAGGCTCCCATTGAATCTTTTAGCGTACCAGCCGTATTGTATGAGGGCTCGTGGGAGGGCCGGGATTTTTGTGTCCTGTCGCCGCCGCAAGAGCGGGCGGCGCCGGCTCCCCGAGAAGTCGACCCACAGTATGTCGCCGTTCAGAGTGAGCTGGCGGCGCTTTACACGAGATGGTCTCCGCTCGGAGCAAGCACGTTCTGGGAGAATCTCTCACGCCGAATCGAGACTGTCGAGAACCCCTACTACCGGCACGTTTTGGGAAAAGCTGCAGAGTGCGTTGAAAAGTGGCTCGGCGAAAAGCCGGTACCTTTCCATATGTGCCATGGCGACTTTACGCCGTGGAACGCAAAGCAAGTGAATGGACGTGTGTTTTTGTTCGACTGGGAATACTCTGAACGGGAAGCGCCCCCCGGCTACGACCTTCTGCATTTTGCCATTCAAACAGCGAAGCTTCTGAAAAAATCCTCTCAAGGTGAAATTCTGAAAGGATTTCGAAACGGCGGGATAGCCCATAAGTGTCTGGACGAGTTCCTGAAAAGTTTTAGTCTGAAAAGCACAAACCCACTACCTAAAACTAATCACCTTTTACTTTTGTACCTCCTGGAGAGGCTCGCATTCTACGCTTCCGAGAACCAAGACGCGGGATCGTCCCGTTACTTCGCGAACATGGCAAACTTAGTGATGTTAGAGGGAAGCCTCCGTTAATGAGCCGACGTCTGAAGGTGCTTCTTTCCGCCTATGCCTGCGAACCTGATAAGGGCTCGGAGCCCGGCGTCGGCTGGAACTGGACAAAGCAAATCGCACGGTTCCACGATGTGTGGGTTATCACGCGAGCGAATAACCAAGAGCCAATCGAGCGTGCCCTGACGCGCGAGCCAATGTCGAATGTCTACTGGGTTTATTTCGACCTCCCTCGTTGGTTGAGGTTTTGGAAAAGACGGCAACGAGGAATTCAGCTCTACTACT
>JBFJNS010000437.1:0-2886 GCA_041618055.1 Binatia bacterium | reverse complement strand
ATCTCGCGCTAAGCTCGCAAAGACCGCTAAGTTCGGATATATACGGCTACCAATTCTTTGCGCGCTTGGCGTCGTTGGCGTGAGGAAAGGTAATTTTCAAGAGCCACGGGACAACAAGTTTCATCTCGCAATTGGGGCACAGAGTTCAGTCTGTTTTTGATTCAAGACTCTTTACTCGACGTCCTCTGCGTCTCTGCGGTGCAAAGTCTAGATTTTTTCACCGAAATCGCGCTGGGTAGGTTGGCCACAGTAAAGCCTAAAAAATCTCCCACCGAAATTGAGATCAATTGACCGAAGCCGGTGCGATCTGAATCTTCTCGGATCCGAAGCGGGCCGCGGCCCGTTCGGCAAGTTGCACGGTCTCGTTGACGTTCAGGGTGCCGTTGATGATATGCGCTGAATTGACTATGTGCACGCCGGGGATCGACGTTGTCATTGGCGGTAAAAGGCTAGAATAATTGAGCGTCGAGATGGCCAGCACGTAACGGACACGGGAAATGCGAAAGCACAGGACATCGCGGTGGTTAAAATGAGGATACATGCGCGAGAGCGCCTCGATAAACTCTACTTCGATTTCTTGATCCGAGCGTGAGAATGCCGGATCCTCCGGCGTGACGTACTTCGGCAGATAGACCAGGGCATTGCCGCCAAAATGTTTGCGGTCGACCAACGCCGACATCTCGATCACCACCGTGAATGGAACCCAACTATCGGTAATGTTCGTGACATAGAAATTTGCCAGCGGCCGTTTCAACACAAGAGAGGCGCATATAATACCTTGATATTGGATGGAGTTCAGCTTGGATGTTTCGTCCTCTGACAAACCCGGGCACACCCGGGCGGCAATGGGCGCGGCGAGGGTCAACACGACCTGATCAAAGGTTTCCCGCCGTCCATTCTCGAATGCGACCTGCACCCGGCCGCCGCATGTCGGCTCCACTCGTTTCGCAACGTGACGCAGTTTGATGCAGATGTTTTCCTCCGCCAGCAGCTCCCCGAATCGCTCCAGGATGTGGGCGTATCCCCCGGGAACATAACCAAACATTTCCTTTTTCAGGCCGCTGCGACGTGCCGCATACATTCTGGCGATAATGGCCCAGATGAAGGCAGCGGAAGCCTTCCGGTAGTTTTCCCCCAGTTTGGCCCGTAACAACGGCAGCCATATGCGCTCTAACGTACGACTCCCCGACCATTTTTCGAGCCAGTCGGTGACGGTTATTTTCTCTAAACGTTGCCAATCTTTTAGCTTGGAGGCGTAGAAGATGGTGGCTCCTAGACGCAACTTGTCAAAAAAGTTCAAAGCGGGAAAGCGAAGAAACTCCAAGGTATTGGACATGGAGTAGAGCTTAGCGTCCGTGTAGAAACCGGTCCGGGTCTCGACCCATGCCATCTCTTGCTCAAGGCCGAGTTCGGCGAGTAAGGAGCGCAGATGGGTGTCGGACAGCAAGGTCACATGGTATTGGCGGTCCCATACTATGTCCCCGAGTTGCCAGGCGCTGGCCAGGCCGCCGAGATGACCGGCCGATTCGAACAAGGTTACCTGCTTGCCCTGCTGGGCCAGTCGATGGGCCAAGGTCATGCCCAGTATGCCGCCGCCCACGATGGCCCAGCGTTCTTTTGAGCTTTGCATAATTAAGTGATGGCGTTTGGCCCTTCAACAGGCTCAGGGTGAACGGACTAAATGGGAAAAAGATTGAGATTTTCGTTTAAGCTGGTCATGTAGAAGCATAGACATCATGCGTTACTGACTTTTAAGATCATCGATAGTTGTCGCGACAAGAGAAAGGTTGTTTTGAAGACTTTTTCGCCGCGGCCGTAAGTCGGCGGATCCAGCGTAGTGTTTCTAAGAGCTAGGTAATTATTTCAAACCTCATTCCGAGCAACCCCCGCGTGTCCGCCAAAGGACGGATTAGCCTCGGGCTGAAGCGGGGGGGCGTTCCGGAATGCAGGAACCTAATATCTCCGAACCTAGCGCGCTTTGCGTCTTTGCGGGAGTCAGCGTTTTGCCGTTTTCGTCTGCCGCGGGAGTGACGGCTAAGGGCGTATTGGATGAAGTACGAACAGCGTGAGCCACTATATTAGCTCCGCGACGATACTGTTCTTAACTGCGTAGCGTAAAGCGCAAGCCTCACAGCTTATCTCGTCGTTGGAAAAGACACCTTGTTCCGAAAATCGGATGAGCAGCTTGCCGCAGCGGTCGCGGCCGACTGAATGCTGCCGGCTATCGACGGGTGGTATCTGCAGGGGTCGAAAGCCCGACCAGGTGACCTGAGCGGAGACGCTGATCTCCACTGGGGCGATACAGCTTCCCGCGCTCGGGTTACAATCAAAAGGGATACCATTACCGAACGTCGTCTTTTTTTGGATCAGACATGATGCGCTCTCAAGCAAGCATTTTTGTATTCTTCTTGACGCTGATGCTCACCAGCGGTTCCCGCATATGGGCAGCCGAACTGTTCGTCGAAGCCGAGAGCTTTGCTGAGCGGGGCGGGTGGAAACTCGATACCCAGTTCATCCAGCAAATGGGTTCGCCTTATCTGCTGGCCCACGGTCTGGGACGCCCCGTCGACGATGCGAAGACGCAAGTTCGGATTCCTGAGTCGGGTGAGTACCGCGTTTGGGTTCGTACCATCGATTGGGTTGCCCGTTGGGGGGCGAAGCCATCACCGGGCAAGTTCCAAATCATCATCGACGGTGATCCCCTGACTGAAACCTTTGGCACCAAAGGCTCCAAGTGGTCGTGGCATGACGGGGGTACGGTTGAGTTACAAAAAGGCGAACGTACCATTGCGCTGCACGATCTGACCGGCTTTGATGGACGGTGCGATTGCATCTATTTCACCACCGATTTGAGCGAGCAGCCGCCGCCGGTGGACGACGTACTTT
>JBFJNS010000436.1:0-2898 GCA_041618055.1 Binatia bacterium | reverse complement strand
TGGAGCGTTTTCACTGAAGAACAGATCGATCTGCCAAAGGCGCGCGAGATTCTGGATGTCGACCATTACGGTCTTGAAAAAGTGAAAAAGCGCATCATCGAATTTCTCGCCGTTCGTAAACTCATGCCACAAGGGAAAAGCCCTATATTATGCTTAGTCGGTCCTCCGGGAGTAGGAAAGACCTCCCTCGGCCAAAGTATCGCTCGGGCTATGAATCGTAAGTTCGTGCGCCAAAGTCTTGGCGGCGTCCACGACGAGGCGGATATTCGCGGTCATCGACGTACCTACGTCGGCGCCCTGCCCGGCAATATTATCCAAGGAATCAGAAAAGCCGGCAGTAGAAATCCCATCTTCATGCTGGATGAAGTCGACAAGCTTAGCGCTAGTTTTCATGGTAACCCTTCCGCCGCTTTGCTGGAGGTCCTCGATCCCTCTCAAAATGGAACCTTCCAGGACCATTACCTCGCCGTGCCTTTCGATCTAAGCCAGGTATTGTTCATCGCGACGGCGAACGTGCTCGATACAGTTCCGGGGCCTCTGCGTGATCGTATGGAGATTTTAGAATTGCCGGGGTACATCGAGGAAGATAAGTTGGCCATTGCGAAGGGATACCTCGTTCCTAGGCAAATTGCCGAAAACGGTCTTAGAACGGAAGAGATTCATTTTACTGACGATGCGATTCGGGGAATTATCCGGTCCTACACACGCGAAGCCGGGGTTCGTCAACTCGAGCGTGAGTTGGGAGCTGTCTGTAGGAGTGTGGCAACTCGCATCGCGGATGGGTTTAAAGAGACTATAACCGTCAATGAAGAATCTCTCCATACGTACTTGGGCCCGCAAAAGTTCATCAATGAGATTGCGCTGCGTACTAGCTTGCCTGGAGTGGCTACTGGCTTGGCCTGGACACCGTTTGGGGGAGACATCTTGTTTGTCGAAGCTACCAAGATGCCGGGAGAAGGTAAGTTACTATTAACGGGCCAGCTCGGCGATGTGATGAAGGAAAGCGCACAGGCCGCGTTGAGCCTTGTCAAGTCACGCGCGGAGGCACTCGGAATTGATTCCGACACCTTCAGGAAGATCGACTTGCACATCCATATCCCCGCGGGCGCCATCCCAAAGGATGGGCCGAGCGCCGGGATCACGCTCTTTGTCGCTCTCGTTTCACTGCTTACGGGACGGCGTATCAGCAAAGATGTTGCCATGACGGGCGAGATCAGTCTGCGCGGCTTAGTACTGCCGGTGGGAGGGATTAAGGAAAAGATTCTGGCAGCCAAAAGAGCTGGTATTTCCTGCGTCTTACTTCCCGAGTTGAACCGAAGAGATTTGGAAGAGATTCCAACCTCGGGCCGCGAGGGGCTCCGGTTTGAGTTTTTGAAAACGGCGGATGAGGCCTTGCGGCTTGCCCTAGAGCCGGAAGTTCCGAGTGGTTTTTCCCCCGGTGACAGACTTGCGGCTTGTTCTGTTTCCTGACGGACAGGCCGAAGAGAGGTTTGACCCGCTCAAAGCAAAAGTTTCTAAGGAAAGAATGCGCTATAGACGGATTGAAAGGTCGCGCACTTTGGCCAGTCCCATCGTAATCATCTTTGCGCCTCCTCTTCCTTGTCCTTATCCCTCAAGCGCAGGCCAAGCACATCACGACGGAAGTGACAGTGCCGATTGTACGACTCTGCCAAAGCCAAACCACGCCGCACATGCAAAGCGATGAACCAGCAAGGAAATGTGTACTAAGGCGTCATGGATGCGCGTAAAGCGTTGCAATTTATCCCGAATCCCGCAGTAGAAAGTTTTTTAAGGAGCCTGGCGTGACCCTTGCGTCGCGAAGACAATAAGCCGCTGCCTCTGAGCGGACAACCTGGCCCGTGCATAAGGTAGCAACCTCAAAGCCAGGGCGACGGCTTGCCAACTCGCAACAAGGACTGCGAAATTGTGCGCTTGGGTCTTCGCCACTCCAGCCTCACACCAGGCTCGGCACACACCGTATCCGCAACTGCGGAATCCGGGTTCATATAAGCGATGATTTGGACGCGCTTGTAAGAGGAGAGAGAGCCTAGCTATGGGCCATTCCGGACATGGTTATCTACCCACTCTCGCGCTGTTTCGACAGCAGACGCCTCAGCCTCGGTGGAATAGACAAAGCGGTCCTGGGGACGACCCTTAAGGGAGACCATATGCTTCTTTTCCCCCACGCTCCACCAAACATCGGCGTGGGGGAGCCAAAAGCAATCCCCAGCATCGCGCCGGGTGGCGATAAAGATCAGATGTTCTTTGTAAGTCATTCGAGCCTCCGTCCCATATCTTGATTAATTTAGCCAACACTGCCTTCGAGACTCACGCCCAGAAGCTTCTGCGCCTCCACAGCAAACTCCATCGGCAGTTCCCGAAACACCTGCTTGCAAAAGCCATTAACGATCATAGTCACCGCGTCCTCAGGGGAAATCCCCCGCTGCCGGCAGTAGAAAAGCTGATCCTCCCCGATCTTCGAGGTCGAAGCTTCGTGCTCCACCTGCGACGAACTGTTCTGGACCTCGAGGTAGGGGAAAGTATGAGCGCCACACTTTTCTCCAAGCAGCAACGAGTCACACTGGGAATAATTACGAGCGCCGGTTGCGCCCTTCATGACTTTCACGAGCCCCCGATAGGTGTTCTGCCCGTGTCCAGCAGAGATCCCTTTCGAGATGATGGTGCTCTTGGTGTTTTTCCCGCTGTGGATCATCTTGGTATCCGAGGACGCCGCCCAGTGACGTTTTCGTGGCAACGGGAAGTAGAATACGAGGATCTCGGACTCGGATCAGGAGAAGGCAATGTCTCGGCTCTTCGGCTCCCCCGTCTCTCTTCGCCCCGGCGTTCCCCGGGGTGTTTCCGTTCTCGGCGCCCTTCTGGTGACGGTCGGGCTCGTGG
>JBFJNS010000435.1:0-2908 GCA_041618055.1 Binatia bacterium | reverse complement strand
CCGTAGCTTCTTGTCGCGATCAATTCTCAAATCACAGCATTACGGTGCCCTGCCGCAAGACAGATAGACAGAATTTAACCTGGATTTCGCAGTTGCGGATACGGAGTGTGCCGGGCCTGGGGTGAGTTGGAGTGGCAAAGAAACCCAACCGCACAGTCGCGCAGTCCTTGTTGCGAGTTGGCAAGTTGCCGCCCTGGCTTTGAGGTTGCTACTTTATGCACCGGCCATGGTTCTCCGCTCAGAGCCAGCGGCTTATTGTCTTCGCGACGAAAGGGTCACGCCAGGCTCCTTAAGAAACTTTCTACTGCGGAATTCGGGTTTAATTCCAAAAGAAAAGGGAATCCCCGGCGCTGGTTGATGTCTTACGAAGAGAAAGGACCCATGCAAGTCCGGAAATTCAAGCGCCACGCGTTGCTGCCGATAGGCGCGAGAGGATTATTCACATGAATGGAGAACCGGCGCAGTGTGCCTCATGGGGGCACAGCCGCCCGACTAGGAGGGCACTCGGGTCCGTTGACCGCGTCGAGCCCAGCGCCGAGTGCACACCGAAATGATGCCTCGGCCGATTCGTGCCACTCGAGATTGAACAGTACGCGAACTTGGTTTGAGACAGACGGCCTAACGCTTGGAGTACTGAGGTCGCTTCCGCGCTTTGTGGCGCCCGTATTTTTTTCGTTCCACAGCGCGCGGGTCACGAGTCACGAAACCGGCTTTCTTGAGTGAGGGGCGATAATCAGTGTGGAACTGCATGAGCGCTCGAGTGATACCATGCCGGATGGCCCCGGCCTGGCCCGAAATTCCTCCACCTTTGACGTTGACTTGGATATCAAAACTGCCTTTTGTCTGCGTTAGTTCGAAAGGCTGCATGACAATCATGCGGGCGGTTTCTCGACCGAAATAGTCGTTTAACGACCTGTTATTGATCGAGATGTTACCCTGACCTGGGCGTAATAAAACGCGAGCGATGGAGGTTTTCCTCCTACCGGTTGCCGTAATTAATTTCTCAGCCATCAATGTTCACTCCTACGACTCGAGCGCCAGAGGTTGAGGCTTCTGCGCTTCATGAGGATGGTCCGAACCCGCATACACCTTGAGCTTGGTCGCCAGTTTGCGTCCTAACCGGCTCTTCGGCAGCATGCCTTTTACCGCCAGACGGATAAGCTCTTGTGGTTTTTCCTCAAGCATTTTAGCAGCTGAGCGGCTGCGAATGCCGCCAGGATACTCCGTGTGCCGATAATAAATTTTATCCTCCGGTTTCCTTCCCGTAAGTTTAACACCCCGGGCATTGACCACAATCACAAAATCTCCCGTATCGGCATGCGGCGTAAAAACCGGCTTGTTTTTGCCGCGCAAGACCCTGGCGATTTCGCTCGCCATCCGCCCCAAGATTTTTCCTTGCGCATCGACAATATACCATTGTCGCTGCGCAAGAGCTTCTTCCGTCTTCATGTTCCGTGTCCCCATGAATCTGTTATCCGTTTGCAAAGCTAAAAAAATGGCGGGGCCGACGAGACTCGAACTCGCGACCTCCGGCGTGACAGGCCGGCGTTCTAACCAGCTGAACTACGACCCCGATACCCCTGAACAATCTGTCGCTTGGTGGGCGGTACAGGATTTGAACCTGTGACCCCCGGCTTGTAAGGCCGATGCTCTCCCGCTGAGCTAACCGCCCGCCCTTTTGGCTGAGAACATCAGCTCCGAAGCCCGCGCTGGATAACATAGGTTCCCAGCTCTCCTAATGAATTCCCTGTCAGGATATAAAATTGATCTAGCTGAGGGACTCTTTTAGTATCTTTCCGGCCTTAAATTTCGCAGCCCGAGAGGGAGCAATTTCTATCGTTTGCCCGGTCTTTGGATTTCTTCCGATCCGCCCTTTGCGCGCCGAGACGGAAAAAGTACCGAAACCAGAAATATTGACTTTATCTCCGTTTTTCAATGCACCCACAATATCGTCAAACAGCCCGTTAACGATCTCCTCCGCCTTTTGTCGAGGCATTTCCGTTCGCCTTGCGATTGAATCGATCAAGTCCGCCTTAGTCATTGTCTCGCCTTGCCATCCCCCAGCTTAAGAACAGGGCAATGGCGCTTTATAACAATACGAATGCCGGGTGTCAAACCACCCGGCATTCGTACACTAGGAATAAACAGTTATTGCGGTAGAATCTCGGGGCCGGGCACCTCGTCCACTTTCTCGTCAAAGGGGGAGCCACCCTCCTTAGACTCCGCAGGCATCGGCTGACGTTTAAAAATACTCTCCGGATGATCTATGGCCAGCGCCTTCATCAGCACATCATCCATGTGCCCGACTAATTCGACGTCGACAGTTTTCAGAACCGTGGCTGGAATTTCCTCGATATCTTTCTCGTTTTCGGCGGGAATTAAGACCTTCTTGATACCGGCGCGATGCGCCGCCAGGACCTTTTCTTTAAGGCCCCCGATCGGCAAGACTGCACCCCGCAAAGTAATTTCGCCGGTCATGGCCAGATCATTGCGCACTGGAACCTGCGTCAAAGCGGACACAAGCGAGTTGGCCATCGTGATTCCCGCAGAGGGTCCATCCTTCGGGATTGCCCCTTCAGGTACGTGAATATGAACGTCGATTTTTTGATAGAAATCCCTTTCGAGGCCCAATTCCGTGGCCCGCGAACGCACATAACTCATTGCGGCTTGCGCCGATTCTTGCATGACGTCCCCGAGTTTGCCTGTAATGATCAACTGGCCTTTACCCGGCATAATGGTTACTTCCGTGGCTAGCAACTCACCGCCCAGCTCAGTCCATGCCAGCCCCGTCGTCACACCGACCTTCTTCTCTTCCTCTGCCTTGCCGTATCTGTACTTGGCCGCCCCCAGGTACTTATGCAGGCTCTTTGTGCCAACCTGGATATGGGCGTTTCTGTCTCTCTTGACT
>JBFJNS010000434.1:0-2915 GCA_041618055.1 Binatia bacterium | reverse complement strand
TCGCCGAGAAGTTCCTCGGCGGCCTGGTTGAGATTCTCAAGAAGAAGACTGTCGGTAACGGGATGAGCAAGGAAACCCGCATGGGTCCGATTCACCTTGCGTCCCAGAGAAAGGAAGTCGAAGAACAGGTAGAGGACGCAAAATCCCGCGGGGCCAAGACTCTGTTTGGCGGTGAGCGACCTAAGGGCGGTGAAGCCGACAAAGGGTTCTTTTACCTGCCAACGCTTCTCAGTAACGTGCCCGAAGATGCCCGCGTGACCACGGAAGAGGTGTTCGGGCCGGCGCTGCCGGTCTATACGTTCAAGACCGTCGATGAAGCCATCGAGAAGGCCAATGCCTCGGAGTATGGTCTGGGCTCTTCGATTTGGACGCGCAACCTCGTGCACGCCAACAAAGCTATCGATAAGCTCCAGGCCGGGAACGTATGGGTCAACTCGCTGCACTACGGCTATGACGAGCTGCCGTTCGGCGGGGTCAAATCCAGCGGCGTGGGCCGCGAGCATGGCCCCGAGGCTCTGGACTATTACCTCGAACCGAAGGGAGTCGTCATCGTCAACGTTTGAGCGTATTTCGCATTGCTGCCGGGGCTGGAGAAATTTCTGGTCTCCAGCCCCGCCGCTTTGACATTGCCGTCGCAATCAAGCAATCGCAGGCATCGTTGACACGCGAGCTATAGTAACGTTCGAGTTCCTCCCGCCAAGACTGTATTTTCGGTAATGCCAGTAAACCCAGAATTAATTAAAACAGGTAACCGCAGTGAGTCCACGGGACCAAAAACGATAGCCCGTGGCGCTTCGCCCGGCTTGCATCGCGGGCTTTCGTGGTATGGTCTGCGCCCGTAAGACATGATACAAAGCAGAGAAGTATATTCGAAGGAGTCGTTGTGATTAGAATGACATATCTCATCGTAAGTGTGCTGGCCGTTGGGCTTTTTGCATTTCTCCACTCATACGAGCCAACTTCATTGCGTGCCGCTGAGCCGGCGACGGCAAAGCCCAATATCAATAAGAAGTCACAAGGGCAAGGATCGGGCAGTGGTAAGGTCTTGGAGGTCCATAACGCCAGCAATTATACCTATGCCAGGGTCGATACGGGCAAGGAGAAGATCTGGCTGGCCGCGCCGACGGCTCAGATCAAGGCCGGAGACAAAGTCGTTTTTTCTGGCGGCATGCCGATGCAGAAATTTGAGAGCCAGAGTCTGAAGCGAACATTTGATGTGATCTATTTCGTTGGCAAACTTGCGCCGGAGGGCGCCGCGCTGGCTGCAGGCCAGATGCCGTCTGGTCACCCGCAAATCACTCCCCCAAATACCGCTGATCAGAAAATCGACTTCTCTGGGATAAAGAAGCCCAAGGACGGGAAAACCGTCGCAGAGATTTATAAAGGGAAAAAACAACTTACTGGCAAAAAGATCGCCGTGCGCGGCAAAGTGGTAAAGTTCAATAGCCAAGTCATGGGCAAAAACTGGATTCATCTCATGGACGGTACGGGCGGCCAAGGAGCGAATGATCTTACGATCACGACCAAGGCCACGGCTAAGGTTGGGGACACGGTTCTGGTGCGCGGGACCCTGCTAACGGACAAAGATTTCGGTTATGGCTACAAATACCCCGTCATTATTGAAGATGCCGAGGTTACCGTAGAGTGAGTAGCCAGGTAGTTGGAGTTTTCGTTCTTGAATTGTAAACTCAGCACATTTTTTCGAGGGGGATAGAAATGCCGAACTACTTTGCAGATAATTCTTTTTCCATCGGACGCACGCCGCTGGTAAAACTCAACCGCATTACGGACGGGGCCAAAGCAACGGTTTTGGGGAAGATCGAAGGAAGAAACCCTGCCTATTCAGTCAAGTGCAGAATCGGCGCTGCCATGATTTGGGACGCCGAGAAACGAGGCATTCTCACCCCTGGCAAGGAACTGATCGAGCCCACCAGCGGAAACACGGGCATTGCTTTGGCCTTTGTCGCAGCCTCCCGCGGCTATCCCCTTACGTTGACCATGCCGGAGACGATGAGCATCGAGCGCCGAAAACTTCTTGTCGCGTTCGGAGCAAAGCTCATTCTAACCGAGGGAACCAAGGGAATGCCCGGCGCCATCGCAAGAGCCGACGAACTCGTCGCCTCCGACCCTGACCACTATGTCATGCTCCAGCAGTTCAAAAATCCCTCCAATCCTGCCATTCACGAGAACACCACAGGGCCGGAGATCTGGGAAGACACGGAAGGCAAGATCGACGTCCTGGTCTCTGGCATCGGTACCGGCGGCACGATCACGGGAGTTTCACGCTACATCAAGGGGACGAAAGGCAAAAAGATTCTTTCCGTTGGGATTGAACCCGCCAATAGCCCGGTTATCAGTCAAAAGCTTGCCGGCGCCCAACTCAAACCCGGTCCGCACAAAATCCAGGGCATTGGGGCCGGTTTTGTTCCCGACGTCCTAGATCTGTCGCTCATGGATCGGGTTGAGCAAGTGGCCGACAGCGAGGCCGTCGAATACGCCAAACGCCTTACTCGCGAAGAGGGTATTCTTGCCGGTATCTCATGCGGCGCGGCGGCGGCGGTAGCGTGCCGCCTTGCCAAACTGCCCGACTTCAAGGACAAAGTGATTGTTGCCGTTTTGCCGGATTCCGGGGAACGCTATCTTAGTTCGATTCTCTTTGAAGGGATGTTTGATGGCGTTGAAACCGCCAAGGCTTGAGCGCGCACAGCCCACGGCGTGTCCTAGCTGGCGCGGGGACCTGCGATTCGCAGGGTTATTGTTGATCTGAGTCTGCGTGAAGAGATTGTCAAATGGGGCCAGCAAAAGAAACGTTTAAAGAGTGGTTGGCGAAGGATTTCAACTCCGTTGCCCAGCAGTTGGAACAACGCCTGCACAACACCTGCTCGCTATGCGCGATTGCGGGAAAAATTGGCCTG
>JBFJNS010000433.1:0-2919 GCA_041618055.1 Binatia bacterium | reverse complement strand
GGTTCCCCTTTAGGCATGGGGGATCTGATGGAATCCTGGAAATTCCAATCGCGACCATGTCGTTGATGAGGAAGAATCTCCCCATCGGTGGCGGTGGATATTTCAGATTGTTTCCGTACGCTCTTTCGCGCTGGGCGCTGAGAAATTTCAACAAGCGTGAGCGCCGATCTGCCGTTTTTTATTTCCATCCATGGGAGATCGACCCGGAGCAGCCGCGTCAGCGAGGAATCAGCGCCAAATCGCGATTCAGGCACTACCTAAATCTGCACCGGATGGAGGCGCGTCTTACCTCTCTACTAAAGGACTTCCGGTGGGAGCGCATGGATAAAGTCTTCCTACAGGAAGATAGGAAAAATCAAGCCGCCAGCGCAGAAAGGCGATTTACTGTCCTGAACAGAACGTCGAAGATTGGAAATTAGGCAACTCGACCAGCGTAACGCAGCGCGTTGGGACGCGTTCGTGGACTCATGCCCAGAAGCCACATTTTTTCATCGTGCCGGCTGGAAAGAAGTCATCGAGCGCGCTTTCGGGCACCCGACCCACTACCTCTATGCCGAGTCCGAAGGAATGATCCAAGGCGTGTTGCCGCTGGGCCATGTCCGAAGTCGTCTTTTTGGAAACGCGTTAATCTCTACTCCTTTTTGCGTCTACGGGGGAATCGCAGCCAATTGCCACGCAGCCCGGGAAAGACTGGAGCAGGGCGCGTGCAGTTTGGCAGATCAGCTCGGGGTGGAATATCTGGAAATGCGCAATGTGGCGCCGCGAAATTCTAACTGGCCAAAAAAAGACCTGTACGTCACATTTCGAAGAGACATTGACCGCGACCCCGAGCAGAATTTACGCAACGTGCCCAGAAAGCAGCGCGCAATGATCCGCAAAGGGATTGCCGCTGGATTGGTGAGCCAAATCGTTGATGATGTAGACCGTTTTTATGCTGTCTACTCAGAGAGCTTGCGCAACCTGGGCACGCCCGTGCTATCGACAAAGTATTTTCGGTTGCTTAAAGAGACATTCGGTAAATCGTGCGAAGTTCTCACAGTAGCGAGCGGCAATAGAACGATAGCCGGGGTAATGAGCTTTTACTTTCGAGAGCAAGTGTTGCCTTACTATGGAGGCAGTACGCCGGAAGCGCGCGCCCTCAAAGGCAACGATTTCATGTACTGGGAGCTGATGCGTCGGTCGGCTGAGCGCGGAATTCGTGTTTTCGATTACGGCAGGAGCAAAAAAGGCACGGGATCGTACGACTTCAAGAAAAACTGGGGGTTCGTTCCGCGCCCGCTGAACTACGAGTACTATTTAGCCAACTGCCGCGACGTTCCGAACATAAATCCCCTAAACCCGAAGTACCGCGTATTTGTGAATTTGTGGCGACATATTCCCGTCTCCGTTACTCGCTCCATAGGCCCGATGATCGCTAAGAATCTCTCATGATCGGCTCGCCTGCTTCGAGAATGTGAAGAAATTACTGTTCCTCTGCCACCGGATACCTTATCCCCCGACGAAGGGCGACAAGATCCGATCTTTTCATCTGCTGAAACATTTGGCCCAACACTATCGCGTGTATCTGGGCACGTTTGCTGACGACGCCGAGGACTGGCGGTACGTGCCGGAATTAAGTGACAAGGTCGAAGAACTTTATGTGCTAAGAATAAGACCGCGTTGGGGCAAAATTCTAAGCCTCAGAGGACTCATCAGCGGAGAAGCTTTGAGCCTGCCCTACTACAGGAATTCGAAGATGCAGCGGTGGGTGAACAAAACGCTGGAAGCCGAGGACATTGAGCGCGTCATTGTGTACTCATCGCCTATGGCGCAATACGTGCAGGAATCACGTTTCCAAAAACTGCATCGGGTCGTTGATTTTGTCGACGCGGATTCTGAAAAGTGGCGTCAGTACAGCGTGAGACATCACTGGCCCTTGAGCTGGCTGTATCAACGGGAAGGAGAGGAATTGTTACGTTTCGAGCGTGATGTGGCGAAGCGGTTCGACGCGACTGTTTTCGTCTCGCAGCACGAGGCAAACCTGTTCCGCAAGCTCGCGCCCGAGTCACATCCCTATGTCAACGACATCCGCAACGGTGTCGACACTGAGTATTTCTTTCCCGAAAAGACGTTTCCCAATCCGTACTCGGCAAGCGGTCGGGTGCTGGTGTTTACCGGAGCAATGGACTACTGGGCCAATGTTGATGGGTGCGATTGGTTTGCGCGCGACGTTTTTCCCCGTATACGTGCTCAAGTGCCCCACGCGCAATTTTATATCGTCGGCGCCCGACCCACCCGAACGGTAAGGAAGCTGGGCCATAAAGACGGTGTCTGCGTGACTGGGGCCGTGAAAGATATCCGTCCGTATCTTGCGCACGCGTGCGCGGCCGTGGCGCCGCTACGAATTGCGCGCGGTCTGCAGAACAAAGTTCTTGAGGCGATGGCCATGGGCAAACCGGTGCTGGCGACGCGCGCCGCAATGGAGGGGCTCGATCTTGACCCGTCTTTCGGCAGCTTGATTAGCGCAGAAGCGGCAGAGCTGGCGGACCGAGGCATTGAGCTATTGACTGCGGGAGATACCAGTGGCCTCGGCGTGCGAGGTCGTGAATTTGTCAGCCGAAATTACGACTGGTCGCGGAGTTTGGCGAAGTTCGAGCGTTTGCTGGAGCAAGGTTTTAGTCGTCATCAGTCTTTGGCCATAAATCCCCATGGAGACACCGCCATACCTCGATCTGCTCGCGGCATACAGGAGACGCTTTTTTGAACGATCGAGCGCGAGGGCGTTTGTCCGAAACAAATGGGTCGGAGAGAGTGGCCTCAATACACATTAACATTCACAAGCAGCCGTACTACAGAGCGATAATGATCGTTTTGGCCATCACGGCTCTGCTCGCCATATTTTGGCCGACCTTCCTCTCCATGGCCGCTATCTGGTGGCGC
>JBFJNS010000432.1:0-2923 GCA_041618055.1 Binatia bacterium | reverse complement strand
TGATCGACGGCGAGTGGCTCAATGATGACCGGATTCCCGCGGATGCGCGGGGTCATTTCGTGCGCGCCGATTCGCGCTTTCGCCACTGGATCAGCGCCGATGGAAGTCCCGGGCCTACCGGCGAAGGCGGTTTCAAGGCCGAGCCCGGCCGTTATCATTTGTTTGTGTCACCATCTTGTCCCTGGGCGCACCGAACCATCATCATGCGCAAGCTCAAGAAGCTGGAAGACGTGATTTCCATGTCCAACGCCGACCGGCCCAAGACCCACGGTTGGGCTTATTCGGCACCCATCGACGATTTTAAGCCCTGCGATGACGGCATCTTTCGGCTGTATCAGGTGTACGCCGCCGCCGATGCCGCCTACACGGGCAAAGTGACGGTACCGACGTTATGGGACCGCGAGCGGCGAACCATCGTTAACAACGAATCGTCGGAAATCATCCGTATGTTCAATTTGGCTTTCGCCGCCCACACGGATGTGACCTATGATTTCTATCCCGAAGAATTCAGCGCAGAGATTGAGAAAATCAACGCCTTTGTCTACAGCCATTTGAATAACGGCGTGTATCGCGCCGGCTTCGCCCGCTCTCAGGAAGCCTATGACGAGGCCGTGCGTAAGGTCTTTGAGTGTCTCGACAGCTTGGAGAAACTTCTCGCCGAGCGCCGTTATCTGGCCGGTGGCCGGCTCACGGAAGCCGACTGGCGCGCGTTTCCGACGCTTCTCAGATTCGATCTTGTTTACTACAGCCACTTCAAGTGCAATCTCCGGCGCATTCAAGACTATCCGAACCTCTCCCACTATGTGCGCGAGCTTTATCAGTGGCCAGGGATTAAGGAGACCTTCGACTTGCAGAGGATCAAAGAGGGTTACTACGGCCAACTCAACGTCAATCCCACGGGTATCGTGCCTCTAGGACCCGACTTGGAACATCTGGAGTTGCCGCACAACCGCAGCAGACTGCCGGCGGCTTCGTGTACGGAGGGCTTGGCCTTGAGCGCCCTAAAGGGTTGAACGAGTGGAGGTCGCAGACGGCCCTTTCGGGAGCTCAAACTGAAATTTTGAACTCTACTTTATGCCTCGTAGCGCACGAGCCTGCTGACCGGCTTGGAACCTGTGTCGCAAAGTCATGCAGAGACCGCAGCCGAAGGACCTCGTCTTTGCAGAAAGCTCCAACGAACAGAGTCGTCGCCCGCGGCTCAAGATGACATTCATTTAATTTTCCGATTCCGACGGGTCTCTTAACCGGAAGGGGTGTATCTCGGTTCCCTTTCGGAGAAATTTCAAACCTTACAGCGCGATGGTTTCAATCCTTTCGATTTCTTCGCTGGAGAGGGCGAGCTGTTCAGCTTGAAGGTCTTCCTTCATGTGCTGTTCACTCGTAGTTCCGGTCAAGGGGAGCATGCCGATCTGCATGGCAAAGCGAAAGATGACCTGCGCGGGAGAGGCGTGTATCCGTCTCGCGATGCTTCGAATTTCCGGAGCGGCAAGGACTTCTCTATTGGCCGTTAGCAGCGAGAATCCCTGATAGACGATGCCATGTGTTTGGCAGATCTCCCTGATCTCTTTATCCCACCCGAGTGCGGCAAAACACCTATTCTGCACCACCATGGGTTCAACATTCGCCTGATCGCAAAGCCATGTCAGTTGTCCGCCCGCGACATTGCTTATGCCGATCATTTTGGTCTTTCCCGTTCGGTAGAGCTCTTCCATCGCTGCCCATACTTCCCAATCGGTACCCCCCAAGCCGCGCCGGGAATAGGGAGCATGCAAGACATAGGAGTCCACATACTCGGCGCCCAGGTGCATAAGCGAGCTGTCAAAGGATTGTTGCACTTGGGTGGTGACATCGGCGGAGGGGTCGTATGGGCTCTTACCCCCCTGGCCGCCTACCGGGGTGAATTTGGTTTGAAGAAACAGCGAATCTCGTTTGATCCCTTTCTTATGGAGCGCCTTCAGCGCCTCGCCCACCAGCGCCTCCTCGTAATGGATCAGTTGGTTGGCCGTGTCGATGGCTCTGAAACCTGTGGCCACGGCGAGCTGCACGAGTTCCGCAGTGGCCTCTTTCTTCCAGGCCGTGCCATACATGAACGACGGGATGGGAACGCCGTTGTACGCTGTCATGGTCATGATCATTTTTTACCGAGTTCCTTCCTTTCTGTCCAGGCACGTAATGGTCCACTGATCTAATCAACCGGCAATCATCAATGGTTTGCCGCACAGACATATTTTTTGTTCTTCGCTGCAATAATAGCTAGTTGGAGCTCAGACAACGAGCGATCCCTGATGAAATTCTTGCATTTCTGGTTGCGTTTTCGGTCCTTCATCCGTCTAAGGGAAAAAGAAGGAGTACTGCTCATGAAGGCAAAAAAACTTCTGGCTGTTTCTATGCTGGTCATCTCAATGGGCCTGATCGGCGGCTGCCACTATGGATTGGTGGATGGATACGACGATTACGGCGGCTACGGTTCCTACCGTGATGGGTTCCGCGACGGCCGCGATTACGAAAGACGCCGCGATCAACTGCGTCACCGCCGAGACCGCTTCGACTCCCGCTGGAATCGCTGGTAGCGGGGAATTGCAGCAGATTGAGAATAGTGAGATCTATCGATTCGACTCGACCGAGTTCACCAAACGCCTCGTTAGATATCGCCTGCAATGACCCTCAGCAGCAAGTGGCATAGACTGAATCACTCGGTGCGACCTGGGATTCCAACCCCTGTTGGCGCAGTCCGCAGGCGTCCTCTCGCGTTCACCGCTTCAGCCCCTCCGAAACCACCGCGCTCCGAATTTCCCTCAGTTTCGCCTTCACCTTGAGCGCATTCTCGCTCCCCATCCGCACCAGTATTTTCTGTCCCGCTGACAGCGCTTCGAGTTCAGGATCGGCGAAGTGGTAAAGTATCTTAGGCTGAGTAAGCATTACG
>JBFJNS010000431.1:0-2929 GCA_041618055.1 Binatia bacterium | reverse complement strand
TAGGCCAGCAGGTCCGCTTCGATGGCGCTCACAAGCGCGATCATTTTCTGACAGACACTTTCGGTCGGTTTGTCGAATGGGTTCCGGTTTGCCCGGAGTTGGAGGTTGGTATGGGTGTGCCGCGGGAGTCTGTCCGTTTGGTTGGAAGTCCTGCTGATCCCAAGTTGATCGCAGAACGCTCGGGTCGCGACTGGACTCCCGCAATGAAGCGTTACACGCTGAACAGGGTCAAAGAGCTGAAGAGCCTGGACCTGTCAGGCTATATTTTCAAGAAGAATTCGCCCAGTTGCGGCATGGAACGGGTTCGCGTTTACAACCCCAAAGGCATGCCGACCAAAGATGGACGAGGGCTGTTCGCCGCGGGTTTCATGGAGCAACTCCCGCTCATGCCGGTTGAGGAGGAAGGCCGACTCATTGACCCGTCACTGCGGGAGAACTTCATCGAGAGGGTCTTTTCCTACCGCCGGTGGCAGGACACCGCCAAGGGCGCGAAATCGGTGGCCGCGCTCGTGGACTTTCACATGCAGCACAAATTCCTTCTTCTCGCCCATAGCGAACGTCACTACCGCCAACTTGGGCGCATGGTGGCGCAAGCCAAACAGTCGCCTATCAGCGAAACCTACCGCCAGTACGGCGAGATTTTCATGGCCGCGTTGTCGGTTCGTGCAACGGTCAAAAGCATCGCAACGTGCTGGACCACATGATGGGCTATTTCACGCAGCATCTATCGCGCGACGAACGCAGCGAATTGGTCAACGTCATCAGAGATTTTGGCAAGCAGTTAATTCCGTTGATCGTACCGATAACCCTGGTGCGCCATTATGTTAGGAAGTACGACGTGGGTTATCTCGGCAAGCAGGTCTACCTCGACCCTAGTCCGAAGGAACTCATGTTGCGAAATCATGTCTAAGCGCTGCTGCTTGACCCCACCGATAACGAAAGCGCCATGAGAACCTACCGCCTGCGAACCCAGATTTGGTTACCCCAAGATCGAGCGGACATTTTTGCTTTTTTTGCGAATCCACGAAATCTGGAAAGACTTACTCCGCCCTGGCTACGGTTCGCAATCCTGACCCCCGACCCGATAGAGCTTAAGAAAGGGACGCTCTTGGATTACCGCCTCAAAATCCGAGGCATTCCCATGCGTTGGCAAAGTGAGATAGCAATCTGGGAGCCGCCGGTTCGCTTCGTCGATCGGCAAACCAGAGGGCCCTATACGCTATGGGTCCACGAACATTCATTTAGCGACTATCAAGGCGGTACGCTTGTGGGAGATCACGTTACATATGCTTCACCGGGCGGATGGATCGTGCAAAGGTTTCTAATTGCACCGGATCTGCAGCGTATTTTTCATTATCGGCATCAGGTTCTTCAAGAGCTCTTTAATCCCACCAATGGAGCGCCGACCATGACGGGCAGTTGCTAATCGTCTGGCGCTCGCTTTCTTTCAATAGCGGCGATGTTACTGATGTAGGTCTTGCTGTCGAACTTACGCGAAGTGCTTGCGAATGACATGTAGCGAATTTTACCGTAGACCGGCCGCTCCGGGCCCCAGGCGCGATCATGCTTCCCCACGATGGCCCATGCGATCCCGGCGTATCCGTTGGGATCCCTTCCGTCCACCTCGTAGCGGTCGTTCAGCCGCACTGCGATTTGATACGCCTCCGCCGCTGAGGGGCTCCACTCGAGGATCTTCTTTGCCCAATACATGCGCAGGTACCCATGCATCCAACCCGTCAATACCATCTGCTTTTGCGCGGCGTTCCACAACGGATCGTGGGTTTCGGCATTTTCCAACTGCTCTTCCTTGTATAGGTGCGCGCGCGCGTCTCGGGCGTGCAGCCGAAGCGTACGATCCGCCCATGGCTCGCACGAGTCGAAGTTGTCATAATTTGGATTGAAGCGCACAAAATTAATCGCCAACTCCCGCCGGACAATGAGTTCCTCTAGAAACGCCTTGCGATCCTGTGGCGGCGCCTCCGCGTCTCGAACCGCGCACGCAACGGTCTGCGGCCCGATATGACCGAAGTGAAGATAAGGTGAAAGCTGACTCGTCCCGTCCAATTCCGGATGATTGCGGTTGGCCGCGTAGTTCTTCAAGCGCCGTTTGATGAACCTCTTTAAGACCACGGCGGCGGCGTCAGCGCCGCCGACGAGCGACGGCACGGCCGCAACCGAACGATCCACAGGTAATCCGTCCAGGAGAGACGGGCTCACCTGGAGAAAGCGCAAGTGGGACGGCATCTTCCACGCAATCTTCGCACGCGGATTGGACATCGGCTTCAGGAATTGCGGCAGCCACTGATGAATTTTGGGCCTGATCGTGCGTGCCGCATAATGCTCCCTGCCCAGAAGCCGCGAAGGGACGATTACGTCGGCGTCGACAGTCCAAAACGGCAGCCGAATTTTCTGTGCCACCTTTGTCTTGCTCAGTTCGGCCTGGCGCATGGGATTTTCATCGCCAATCAGGAGCGCGGGTTGTACCTCAGAGCAAAACCTGAGCAGGCCGTGATCCGGGGAACGGCGCAGCACAAAACCGATCTTGCGCCGCCGCAGCCCGGAAGCAATGTCTTGAAGGCCCCTTAGCATAAAAGCGTAGTGGCGATAATTGGCGTGATGGGCGTGCGCAGTGAGTCCGAAAAACACGACGAGCGGCTTTTCCAGCCAGTTGGCCGTCTTGACGGCAACATTAAGTGCGTGATTATCAAGCGCTCTCTGCGAGCGCTGCATCCAATAGACGACGCACCGGCCACGAGGGTTTGGATTCCCCTTCGTCCTTACAGTCACTCGTGGATCCTGCGCAAGTGACTCAATTGAAGTCATTTTTTATCTCCGTTAGCAACAATGTCACCTTCCACGACGCCAGGTTCCGCCCAGGAGACATCGCTGAGACCTATTGCCCCTGCCCGTACGAAGCCTCGACCATACC
>JBFJNS010000430.1:0-2942 GCA_041618055.1 Binatia bacterium | reverse complement strand
GGCGCAGCAGCGGGGCCATGAAGTGTACTACATGGAATTGAACGACCTGTTCTTGCGCGGCGGTACGCCCTTCAGCCGGTTGCGCCGCGTGCATGTGGCGCGCGGGACTCCTCACTATCACCTCGGGGAGCCGGCAAGCGGGCCCCTTGCAGAATTTCATGCTGTTCTGATGCGCAAGGATCCGCCTTTTGACATGGATTTCTTTTTTGCCACTCATCTTCTCAGCCTGTTGGACACGGGCGAGTGTTTTGTCATGAACGACCCAAAAGGGTTGCGCGAGGCGAACGAAAAGCTCTATGCGCTGCGTTTCCCCGAGCAGATCCCGCAGACGCTCGTGAGCAGCGATATGGCGCGGCTCAAGGAGTTCATGGAAGAATTGGGGGGCGAAATGATCATCAAGCCCCTGGACGGCTGCGGCGGCAGCGGTGTTTTTTACCTCAATACGCAGGACCGAAATACCAATGCAATATTGGAGATGGCGACGGATAACGGCCGCAAGATGATCATGGGACAGCGCTACTTGCCGGAAATCCGCCAGGGGGACAAGCGCATCATTGTCCTGAACGGCGAGCCGCTCGGCGCGGTATTGAGAGTTCCCTTGGAACGGGAAACCCGCGGTAATATCCATGTGGGTGGCACCTGCGTGCGCACGGAGGTCTCGGCGCGCGACGTGGAGATTTGCCAGGCGCTTGCGCCGCTTCTGCGCGAGGACGGCCTGTATTTCGTGGGACTGGACGTGATCGGCGGTTTCTTGACTGAAGTGAACGTCACCAGCCCTACCGGCATTCAAGAAATCAACGCTCTCAACCAGGTGCGTCTCGAAAGCCATGTGATCGATTTTGTCGAGTCTCAGGTGAAGAGGCCCTGAAAAAGGGCTCGTGAATCTTGATTTCCTCGCGCTTTTGGGCAATATTCCAAACTTCTGGCCAGGTAGCTCAGTCGGTAGAGCAGAGGACTGAAAATCCTCGTGTCGGCAGTTCGATTCTGTCCCTGGCCACATCTCCCCCCTTTGAAAATTAAGCAGTTACATATTCGGTGCTCTCGCCTGAAAAGGAAAATACTCGTCCACTTTGCCAAATCGAATTGATTCCCCGGGTTGAAGGGTGGCTGGTTGTCGATTCGGCGGGCGTAGCGTCGATGTTATCTCCGCTGCGGTCCGTGCCCGTTCCCATGGTTAGATTGGACGGAGTAAAAATGAGGCTTGAGCGTCGGCCAGTTGGCTTCTCGTCGATTTCAGAGCGTGCTCCGTGTTGTCGCAGCCGAAGTAAGTTGCGGGCCAATAGTGAAATTGGCGCACGATTCTGGCAGAGTTTCGCGACCAGGCAAATGTTGACAAGTGAGGCTGGCTGGCGGATATTGCAATCGCTTCAATTTTATTGCGTTAAATAGCGTTACGAGATAGGCCAACCTGTATTTGTCGGCGCCCAACGCGAATTACCTAAGATGGCTGTTAAAATGGGTTCGCTGCACGACGTGATCACGACATTTGGCTGTGGCGAGCGGCCTCGCGAAAGCGAGCTCGTAGTCTGGGACGGCCTGGACCAACTGGACAAGGAGGGTGCCGTCCAGTTTTTTTCCGGGAAGACCTGGCGAGACGTTCTTTCACACTTGCGAGGGCTGAAGGATGAGCCAGTCTTTGGCGCTGCGTACTTTCTTGAAGAATGGACGGTCCTGAGCCCAGCGCCGCTCGCGTACTACGCACGAGCTTATCTCGAGTATTTGCGAGAGACGCTCGCGAGCGCACAACCCGACGAGGAGTTCGTCTTTGACTTCCTTGGGAACCTGTGCCAAGTGGCTCACATGGGAAGCCCGTTTGATCCAGCTCAGACGGAATTTCTGCGGAGGGTAGTTCGGCAGACCGCCGAGACGGCTGCTACATCGGGCTCATTTGAATACTTTGCGGATGACATCAAGCATCAGGCCGAGAAATTCCTGACCGAGACTGCCGCGCATGACGGCTAACCTGCGTTGTAACAGATTCGTAGTGATGTCGAGCCGCTTTCATCAACTCTCTTAGATGCAGCAATCCTCGACCGAGCGCATCGTCTAATCGCTAATGTCGGCTTACGTTCGGCGGCTCAATCGATTGATCATCACCGGAGCGTTAATTTGCAGAGCGCTACGAGACGATCGTTCGCGATCGCTCAGGCTTGCATTACACTGCGATCGAAATTTGATCCGACAGCGATGAGATCGACCCAGCGTGCAAGGACTAAACAATGTGCGAAGTTGCCAAAGCAAAATTAAGAATCCATAGACGTGACTCCTAACTTCTAACTTGTACGCCTTGCTCGCAGCCTTCCCAGACCGTATCGCAAGGGTAAACATCCTCCCGAGGCATGACAGCTCGTTGTTGATGGTGGAACTCGCTGCGCCCTGTTAGTGTCAGCGTCACTGGCAGCGGGGCCGACCTGAGCGGTATCGTGTCGCCGGTCAACGTGGAACTTGTTATCGGAAACAATGGCGCAACAGCGACGTTGCCTAGAGTTCAAATTTCGACGGGTTCTCTATGATATTCTGACGAGCGCATGAGAAAGCCGCCACGCCCCTGGTCGCAGAGGGTTCGAGTGCGAGATTTGTGGGAAAGTTTTGATGCCCGTCGCTTCCTTTCGCGATATATCGCGCCCATGGCAACCCTATTGAGATTCCCTCAAAGGTATACCCGCCAGCAAACCGAATGGCGCACGGACGAGCTTTCGCTGCAGTTCCAGCGAACTTCCCACGTAAAGATTATCCACAAGATTTGCGCCCTAAACCGTTTGCTCGCCAGGATGGACGGGCGGATACCTGACCGCAAGAATTTTCATTAGACACGGCACACGTTGAAAACCGGCCAATGGCCTGGTTAAGAATTTCCCCAGTTGCGTTCGTTTAAAGCGAATTGTGAGCAAGAATTTGAGGGGGAATACCGAAGATAAAAAGACTGACTATCTGATTGTTTT
>JBFJNS010000429.1:0-2964 GCA_041618055.1 Binatia bacterium | reverse complement strand
CGCCTTCGGGGCCCAGATCGATGATGTGGTCCGCGCACTTGATGACCTCCATATTATGCTCGATGACGACGACAGAGTGACCCTGATCAATCAACTCGTTAAATGCCCAGAGCAACCGTTCAATGTCGTGAAAGTGCAGGCCCGTTGTGGGCTCATCGAAAATGAAGAGCGTTCCCGCTTTTCTCGCCTTGGCCATATAGGCGGCCAACTTCAGTCGCTGCGACTCGCCCCCGGAAAGCGTCGTGAGCGGTTGCCCCAGGCGTATATACTCAAGCCCCACTGCGCGCAGCGGAAAAAGACCATTGGTTATTTCCGATTTGTCCTTGAAGAAGTCGATCGCCTCCGCGACCGTCATGTCTAAAATCTTGCGAATGTTTCTGCCGCGATAGACAACCTCCAGGATTTCCTCGCGGAATCGGCTGCCGTGACACTCGGGACAAGAAGTGTAAACATCGGCGAGAAACTGCATCTCAACCTTCTCAAACCCTTCGCCGCGGCAGGTCTCGCAGCGTCCGCCTTCGACATTAAAAGAAAAAGAGGACGGGGTATAACCGCGCAAACGAGAAAGATCGGCGGCAGCGAACAGGCGCCGTATGCCGTCGTATGCCTTCATGTAGGTCGCCGGGTTCGAGCGCGGCGTCGTTCCGACCGGTGACTGATCGACGAGTATCACCTCGGAGACCTTATCCGCTCCTACAACGGCGCCGCAGTGAGAAAGGGGCGCCCCCGGCGATTCTTTGAGTTTTTTCAGGTTCCGGTAGAGCACTTCGTCTACCAGGCTCGATTTGCCCGATCCGGATACGCCGGTAATACAGACAAAGAGGCCAAGCGGCACTTCTACATCGATTTTTTTGAGATTGTTGGCTTCGGCCCCTTGGATCTTTATGGCACGCGGTGCCGGCGATCGGCGTTTGCGGGACGGAAACGGAATACGCCTGCGCTGACTCAGGTATGCGGCCGTGAGGGAATTGTCGTTCTTGAGCAATTGATCGTACGAACCGGCAAACATAACCTCGCCGCCCTGTTCACCGGCTCGGGGACCAAGGTCGATGATGAAGTCGCTTTCTTTGATGATCTCGGGATCATGTTCGACGACGACGACCGTGTTCTGGTTGGAGCGCAGGCAATGGAGAATCTCGACGAGCCGGCGACTGTCGCGGGGATGGAGACCGATGGAGGGCTCGTCCAGAACATACAGCGTATTGACCAGGGATGACCCGATCGCCGTGGTCAGATCGACTCGTTCCAGTTCGCCTCCGGAAAGGGTGCGGGACTGACGGTCGAGCGTCAAGTACTCCAGCCCGACGCCCGCCAGGTAATCCAGCCGGCGGCGGATTTCCTTTAAAATCAGGCTCGCGACTTGATCGAGCGTTCCCCGCGGCTGAAGTGTGTTGAAAAAATGACGGGCGGTGCCGACGTTCATGGCGTTGACTTCGGCGATATTCTTTCCCGCCACCCGATAGTGAAGGGCCGCGGATTTCAAACGGGTTCCCTGACATTCGGGACAAAGGAGATAAGCCCGATAACGGGAAAGAAAGACGCGCACATGCATGCGGTAGCTTTTCCGTTCCAACCGCCGAAACCAACCACGGATGCCCTTGAAATCGCCGTTACCCTCAACAATGAGTTGGCGCTGTTTCTCCGTCAATTCGCGGAATGGTTTTTTTGTTGGAATGCGTTTGCGCTCGCAGAAGTCCAGCAAGCGCCTCATACGGCGTGGCTTGGTCACCCAGGGCTTGATGGCGCCTTCGCTGAGGGATTTGCTGGGATCCGGGATGATCAAATCCAGGTCGATGTCAATGACTCGGCCGAATCCACGGCAGGTCTCGCACGCCCCGAGGGGGCTGTTGAAGGAAAAAAGATTGGGCACCGGGTCATGGTAGACGAGGTCGCAATGCGGACAATGCAAATGATTGCTGAATGGCTCGCGCAACCAGCCGCGCTCGGGAAAGAACAAATTCAATTTTCCCTTCCCGAAGTGAAATGCTTGCTCCAGCGAGTCTGCGATTCGTTTCTTGTTTTCGGGCCGATGGGCGAATCGATCCACCACCACCTCGAGGGGTTGACCTATCGGGGGATCGGGGATAGCCTCCAAATCCACAACGGCCCGATTCCACAAAACACGATGAAATCCGGCCTGCTGTAAGCCCTTTTGCACCTCCTCCCAAGAGACCGAAGAGGGAGCTAATGGAAAAGTCATAACGACGGGCGAGCCTTCTGGCAGTGAAGAGAGTTTGTTGAGTATTGACTGTGCCGTGTCTCTTTCAACCACGCGTTCGCAGCCCCGGCAGTGCAAAACCGCGATTTTGGCAAATAGCAGCTTGAAATGATCGTGGAGTTCGGTCATGGTCCCGACGGTTGAACGTGAGGTTCTCACCGGGCGGCTCTGATCAATGGCGATGGTTGGCGGGATTCCCTCGATGCTGTCCACGTCCGGCTTGTCCATGCGATCGAGAAACTGACGCGCGTAAGCAGAAAAACTCTCTGCATAACGGCGTTGACCTTCGGCGTAAAGAATATCGAACGCCAAAGTGGATTTTCCCGAACCGCTCACCCCGGTAATCACGGTGAGGGCGTTTAGAGGAATGTCCAGGTCAAGACTTTTTAAGTTGTTTTGCTTGGCTCCCCGGACGCGTATCGATCCTGTGCTCATGGTGCTGCTTTATTGCAGGCGGTATTTCTCCACCAGGATGCGTCGGAAGCGAGAGCCGTAGATCAAATCAAAAGTCTCCTCTTTATCCGGGAAGAGCTGCAAGGCGGTGTGCTTTGCGTGGCTTACGACGTCACGTGCTTCTTCGAGCGTGAGATCCACGTGCCACAGCAAAGCCGCGGCGACATCCATAGCGCGGCGAAGCCGACGCAATTTCCGTTCTTCAGCCAACAACGCTGCTTTATCGATGGTCATTTCTCACGGAAGAATTGGGCTGACTATAAGAGCCTCAAAATTCGGCCAGACCAAGCTCT
>JBFJNS010000428.1:0-2974 GCA_041618055.1 Binatia bacterium | reverse complement strand
GATGAGTGTGCTAGAGCGGACTCGGGAGATTGGCACGTTGATGGCTATTGGGATCAAGCGCAGAAGCATATTAGGCTTGTTCGTCGCGGAAGGAACACTTCTCGGAATCATCGCCGGAGCGATCGGTTCTGCGATCGGTGTACCCCTTGCGATCGGCATCTCCGCTGTCGGTATCCCGATGCCACCGCCTCCCGGGATGGCGGTCGGTTTCACTGGCGAAATTCTGATCACCTGGCCGCTCGCGCTCAGCGCGTTGACGCTTGCGGTCGGCGCCGCAGCGCTCGCGAGCGTCTATCCCGCATGGAAGGCCTCGCGTCTAGAGATCGTCGATGCTTTGCGCCACGAGCGCTGAATAACGTGTGATGGAGCACGAGGCCTCATGCTCACCCACCACGGATCGTGCCGCGGCCGCACATGTCACGCTATTTTTGCAGTTTAGGATGAAATTGTGCGCGTCAGAATAAATGCAGGCGTGACCGTTGTTCTCAAGGGAAGATCCGGATGTTGAAGCTGGCAGTCAGAAATCTGCTCCGTCAAAAGGCCCGTACGGCGCTCACATTGATTGTCGTTACTTTTGGTGTCGCCGCTTTGATCCTGAGCGGCGGATTCGTCGAGGACGTCTTCTTTCAGCTCCGAGAGGCGACAATTCACTCCCGGCTTGGCCACATCCAGGCGCAGAAAAGCGGTTATTCGGAGATTGGCCGGCGAAGTCCATACAAGTTTCTGTTGAAGGAGCCGGAGCAACTCGTGGCACGGTTAAGAGGGTTAACGCACGTCAAAGAGGTTATGCAGCGGGTGGAGTTCTCCGGACTTATCACCACTGGCCGTGGCGACCGCCCCATTGTCGGTGAAGGCATCGAGCCGGGCAAAGAGGCCCGGCTCGGAACTTTCCTTGACATCGCGTCCGGACGCCAGCTCACCGACTCTGACCGCTTCGGCGCCCTTCTGGGACAAGGTGTGGCAGATGCGCTCGGAGTGGCCCCCAGTGATTTTGTCAACTTGATGGTCAACACACCGGATGGCGCGCTGAATGTTCTGGAGTTCGAGGTCATCGGCGTCTTCCGTACATTTTCCAAAGACTACGACGATCGCGCGGTACGCATCAGCCTCGAGGCAGCGCAGGAATTGTTGGCGACTGAAGGCGCGCACAGCTTGGTTTTCGCCTTGGACCGAACAGAATTTACTGATAGCGTTGCGCGGCGGGTCGAGGAGGCTTTATCCGGAGAGAGCATGGAGGTGCGGACCTGGCTCGAGCTGGCTGATTTCTACCGGAAAACCGTGGAGCTTTATAAGCGTCAATTCGGAGTGTTGCAGCTTATCATCCTTGTCATGGTGATCTTGAGCGTCTCCATAAGTGTGAACATGGTCATATTCGAACGCGTCGGAGAATTTGGCACCCAGATGGCTCTTGGTAATCGCGGAACAGACATCTTCAGACTCATTTTGAAAGAGAATTCGCTGCTTAGCTTATTCGGCGCCGCCGCGGGGGTCGCGCTGGGCAGCGCTCTTGCCTGGGTAATTTCACAGGTCGGCATTCCCATGCCGCCACCGCCCAATTCGAACGCTGGGTACATCGCCTATATTCGACTCGTGCCGTCGGTGGTTGCAATGGCGTTCGCCATTGGCTTTGTGGCGACGGTTCTTGCTGCGATCCTGCCCGCACGGCGCGCCTCACGCCTGCCGGTGGCAGAAGCGCTTAAACAGAACGTCTGAAAAATTTTTCGTGAGAGGCGGGCTGAAATGGGTATCAGTTTTGTATGGAGGAAGCATTTGTGGAGGTGATCGAAGGCGATTATCCATCACATCCTTGAACCTGGATGCGATTAGCTTCTTGCGTAGCGTAACCGGAATCAAAATGAGGAGGGAGTGATACATTGAGAGAAATGGATTAGGAGCGCATTACCAGGCCGCTGGAGAGCCCTGCTGCTTTTCTAAACTCGCAAGCTTCCATAGCTCTCAAATAGGTTCTCGAAGCCAGCTTTCAGAAATTCTCGCACGCCCAATACGGGGGCGCGGCCAGCGGTAACTGACAGGCATTACTAGAAATCCGCATCTGCGGTGATTGACTCTCAGGTCAACGGTCAACCGGCAGCCAACGGGATCCGCGGCATATCGAAATTGTTTAGATTTCCTCAATGCAATCACTTAATAGAATTTTCAAGAGCCATTTAACGCGACGCACTGTTGTGCTTTTTGTTCCTAATATGAAATCTGCAAAAGCGTCTCGATAGCTCGCCCGTGGGGTGTAAAATCGAAACTTCGTAAGCAGCGTCGATTGCCTTTACGAGGGTCGCGACATGTCGGTATGCTAACCTTGTTTGGTTCGGTTTTCCGACAACGACGGCGGCTTGGTACCCAAGCCGCATATGCGGTTGCATGGTTTATCGAACATGGTCAATAGCGACTGATTAGAATCAAGGAGCCTCCGATTAACCCTGATAAACGATCGCAGAGCCCAAAAAACATCGAAGAGGGTCGACCCTCGACCGGTGCGAGTGCCCCTGCCGACAACAATCGCCGAAGGCTGGCAAAAGCGGGCCTGACCACGCCGGTCATCATGACCCTCTTCAGCCGCCCGGTGTGGGGACAGGCTATTTGTGGCTCGATAACCGGCTCTAAGATTCAGTCCAGGGGCGTGAATTGTTATATAGGATGTTCCCCAGCGTTCTGGTGCAAGCATACCGACCTCTGGCCCCTGTATAGCCCGACGACCCCTTTTAACGCTGTATTCGGGGACTGTGGTGTACCCGGAGGCCCGTTTCTTGACTCGTCGCTGGAGCGCGTGATCTGCGCTATTTTCGCACCGAGTAATATGCTGAACGATTCATCCCATCCCGATCGCAATCCCGACCTGATCAAGGAGTGCGCCAAGGGCTATGGTCAGACTGGTGAAAAGTGTGTCTTGGCTTTAGAAAAGCTTGGCTACCACGCGATTGCGTCGTTGCTCACCGCCACTGCGGTTCAGGTAGAAAAT
>JBFJNS010000427.1:0-2986 GCA_041618055.1 Binatia bacterium | reverse complement strand
GGCGATCAACACCGTCAGAAGAGTCGGTGGCATCAGGCAAGCGGTGGACCAGGGCATCGTTCAGCGCGGCATATTCTACAGTTGCATCAAAAGAGGCGTGGATTTTGTCCTCGCTGGATCGATCCGCGACGATGGTCCGCTACCCGACGTCATTACGGACAGCTTGAAAGCTCAAGACATCATGCGTGAGAAAGTGCGCGGCGTGAGTTTGGCATTGATGATGGCCACGACGTTGCATGCGATCGCAACCGGCAATCTCTTGCCCGCGACGGTCAGAACGGTCTGTGTGGACATTAACCCCGCCGTCGTCACCAAGCTCACCGACCGCGGGACTTTTCAGGCCATCGGCTTGGTCACCGACGTGGAGCCATTTTTGCGCGAGCTTTGCCAATACCTTAATGATCAGCCGGCCGGGAGCGCTGCAACGTGACACCCCCAGGCGAAAAGGTTGTCATGCAATTCTTAATGTGCGCTCCGTCGTATTACGGCATAGAGTACGAAATCAACCCGTGGATGAATCGAGCGCGCCAGAGTGATCCCCGACGCGCCCACAAGCAGTGGAGCTCTCTGCGCCGCGTTCTCGAAGAAGAATTGTCGCTTGATGTCCGTCTCGTGGACCCTCAGCCCGGGCTTCCCGACATGGTCTTCACGGCCAACGCCGGCCTCGCTTGGGAAAACCGCTTCATTGTGAGCAACTTCCGTTACGACGTGAGGCGCGGAGAAGCACCACACTTTGAAGCGTGGTTCCGTAATCTGGGATTCGAAATTGTCCGATTGCCGCAGGAATATTTTTTCGAGGGGGAAGGAGATTTATTGCGCTGCGGAAACCTTTGGTTCGCGGGCTACCGCATCCGTTCCGACATGGTCGCTCACCAGAAAGTCGCTGAGATCATCGAAGATGAGATTCTCTCCCTCGAATTGACCAACGGCTGGTACTACCATCTCGATACGTGCTTCTGCCCGCTGTCCGGTGAGCATGCGCTCTACTACCCCGCCGCCTTCGATGCGTACGGGCTGGCAGTTCTGGCCAAACATATCCCCGATCTGATTCCGGTCACTCCCGAGGAGGCCGCTCGATTCGCCTGTAACGCCATCGTCGCCGGCACAGACATCGTCATGAATACCGGCTGCCCGAGGGTACGCGAAAAGCTAGAAGCTGCGGGCTTCAGGATTTTCGAAGTGCCCCTTGATGAGTTTCTCAAGGCCGGTGGCAGCGCAAAGTGCTTGGTGTTACGCATTCATTAAGTTTTAATGCGGCTTTAAGACGTTGGCCATCCACACTTCACGGCCGCTTAAGCGCCGGCGAAACACCGGGGCCCCGCGGGCATAGGATATGTAAGCGATTGATTACTACGCATGTCTGAAACAGCCTTTTTCATCGCAGGTACGACGCGATGCGCCGAGATGGATCAATCATGCCTGGTCCAACCCCGCGTGCACCGGCGAAGTAGCTTCGCCAGTTAACGGTTTGTGATGTCGTTTACTCGCACGGTGGATCATGTGGGCTCGGTGCCCGTCCACGCTCCAGAGCGCCGGCTCGAACTCAAGTACCCGGTTAAGGCCGAAGAGCAATCGCGACTGTTCTCATGACACGGCGCTTACGGGCGCTGTTCGCAAGGTCCGCGCATGCGGCCGCCGATTGACTCGCATGCTCATACGATTTCGTAACAACGCAAAAAATCGACCTTTTGGACTGTCAGATTTTTTTACACTCGTTTTCGGCAAAAATTTCTTGCGAGAAACACCCATTGGCGTGTTTGTTCTGTTGCCACGCACACTTACCCTCGCCTCTGCTGAACGGTTCGGTTCAACCCTCGTTCTGCGTGAATAATTCTTAAGAAATCACGCCTTTTACACTGTCGAAGAACTTTACACTCCTCTTTGAAAAAAAATCTGATTGCAAAGTTTTTTCAATTATATCGGCACCTTAACAAAGGCCATGCTTCCGGCACGGCAATTGCCTTCTTAGTTTGAGCTTCCGGAGATGCTGTCGCAGCGCGCGAGTCTGCCTGCATTTTCACAAGGGATAGCACCTCCTTCCGGGTTAGCTTTGTTCAAAACAACATAAGCCTTTGAAAAACGCAGACAGAAACATGACGCCATGTCCGATCTTGGCGTACAGGCACTGGGCGCCTGCGGTGGTTTTGGTCTTGGGTGTTCTCTCGACCGCCATGGTTTTTTGGACTTACCGCATTATCGAGCGACAGTGGGCGAGTTTCGACCTCGTCAACGCTATCGTGCACATCCGGCTAGGAACGGCGTCTTTTCATCTCCGCCTCGGAGAGGCCGTCGCGGACGGCCGCACGGACAATGCCGAGAGGATCATGCCGGATCTTGATACCGCGGTAACTCTGTCTCATGCGCTCCTCTACGGGGGGTACTCTGGACTCGGCATGCCAATGTCTCCCCTTGCGGCCCCTTCCCTTCGACGACACGCAGAAACGCTGACTGTTCGTCTCGGGGAATATAAGGCCATAGCTCTTGAACGCATCGCAGACCCAGGAAGCTCGCCAATCGGCTCGGCTCGCGAGAAACGATTTAACGCCGTGTTCGAGCAGCTACAGGCGGCAGCCCGGGCTTTTGAGACCTCGGCCGAGAAATCTCTTCTGGAGGAGTACGAAAAGAGCGAGCGCCTTTTCCTTGCCATCCTCGTTCTTTGGACATTACTCGTGGCGGTATCGACGGCAGGGCTCTACAGCAGGGAGCGGCGGCGCAGGAGCGCGGAAATGGCTTTGGAGACGGCGTATGATGAGATGGAACAACGCGTGCGGTCTCGCACCGCCGATCTCAAGCAGGCGAACGAAATGCTTCAGGCGGAAATCGCCGAGCGCAGACGAACGGAAGAACACCTCAGGCAGAGCGAAGAGGAGTGCCGCGGCACTCAGAATGCCCACCGACGCGACGAGGAGACGGGTACGCCCCCGGGTGACACTCGCCACCGCGGCGGTGACGGGAAGGACCAGCACGAGGTAGGCGGCGAGGGCGT
>JBFJNS010000426.1:0-3022 GCA_041618055.1 Binatia bacterium | reverse complement strand
GCTACGGCAGCCGGATCATGATCGGCGCGATGTTTCAGCTGCACAAGGAGTTGGAGGAAGCCTCCGAAGTCTGCGGCGTAGGCTGGTTGAAGACCTTTTGCCTCATCACGCTGCGGCTGCTGGTTCCCGCCTTCGTCAACGGCTGGCTCTACAGCGCCATGCTCAGCATCGCCCTGTTTACCATCCCGGTGATGCTCTATACGCCGCGGAGCCTGGTCTTCTCCGTGTTGATCTGGAACCTTTGGGAGCAGGCGAAGGTCCAGGACGCCTGCGTTGTCGGGGTCTTGATGGTTGCGATCACGTTTACCCTGGTTTTTCTGGGGCAGTATTTCGCGTCCAAAGCGAAGGTTAGAGAATCCTTAACTTAAAATTCCGAGGCTTCTATCATGTTAACCGTTGAAAATCTTGTAAAAAGCTATGGGGGTGATGAAGCCGCCGTCAAAGGAATAAGCTTTCGCGTCGGGGAGGGCGAGTTTTATACTCTCTTGGGCCCGAGCGGTTGTGGCAAGACCACGACGCTTCGTTGCGTCGCCGGACTTGAAAAGCCCAATGGCGGCGCGATTTCCATCGGCGAAGAAAAAGTCTATTCCGGCAGCGAAAACATCATCGTCCCCGGCCATAAGCGGGATATCGGAATGGTATTTCAATCCTACGCGATCTGGCCCCACATGACGGTATTTGACAACGTCGCCTTTCCTCTCAAACACAGCAAGAGAAAAGTCCCGAGAGACCAGCTGCGAGAAAAAGTCATGAAGGCGCTCAGCCTGGTGCAGCTCGAAGATTTCGCGGACCGTCCTTCGCCGTTCCTGAGCGGTGGACAACAACAGCGGGTCGCCTTGGCCCGCGCGTTGGTTTATGAACCGAAGGTACTCTTGCTGGACGAGCCGCTGAGCAACCTGGACGCCAAGTTACGCGAGGAAATGCGAGTGGAGCTGAAATTGCTGGTGGGCCGTCTTGGAATTACCACACTTTACGTGACTCACGACCAGGCTGAAGCTCTGGCCCTCTCCGATCGGGTGGCGGTGATGAACTTTGGCTTGATCATTCAGGAGGGGACGCCACGGCAGATCTATCTGGAGCCGAAAGACGCGTTTACGGCCAATTTCATCGGCAAAACCAACATATTCAACGGCAAAGTCGCGTCGCCTTCCGCCGCCGGAACAGGAGCGATCGACCTCTCCGTCGGCCGCATCGACTGCGCCTTACCCAAAGGCGCTAGGCAGAACGACAAGGTTCAACTTTTGATTCGGCCCGAGGGCATACAGATCCTCGAGGCTAAGCCGGAAAAGACCAATAACGTAATTCCGGGCGAGATTCTGGTAGCGACGTTTCAAGGTGATTCCGTCGAGTATCAGGTCCGCGTCGGTGAGCAGGAATGCAGAGTCAAGAGCGACGCCATCAAGGAGCTCGGGAAAAGCCGGGAGGTGTTTCTCCATCTTCCCCCCGAACGTTGCCTTGTCATTGAACACGCATGACTTCGGAGAATGACCTAACCCAGGAGGAAGAGAAATGAAGATTAAATATACTTCGGCGCTTGTCACAGTGGCCTTTTTGTTTTTCGCCGCCGCCGGAAGCGTCCCGGCCCAAGGCATGAAAGAAAAGACTATCAAGGACGGCGACAATGTCATCGTTGTCAGGACCCTGGCGCCGGCCGAGGTGGTCAGCGTAAAGCCCTATATCGACGCCAAGAAAGGGAAAAAAAGCGGCCGGCTTGCGATGGAAGTCGTGTTAAAAAACACCGCGGATAAACCGCAATCCTACAGTGTCTTCGCCCAGGGCAGGACCGACAACGGCGGCTGGTTGGGCGGCGTGGGCAAAGCCCCGAGCAAGGGAAAGCTGGAGCCTGGTAAGGAAGTAACGGCGAAAATCAGAACCCGCTACGAAGGGGAATCGGTCCCGGACGAAATGAAGCTGGAAGTTTTCCCGCCGCAATAAACTAAAGGAATTGATTCTCTGAGAGAACAAGTATTCCAAACGGGGGCGGGCGGATCAGGAGATCCCTCTCGCCCCTTTTTCTGTGTCGACCGCTGATTTAACCGGGCAGCAAGGATTCAGGAGACCGTCATCGACGTTTGTGAATCGTTAGTATGAGGAATCGAAATAAGTATTCCAACATCAAGGCTGGCCACCGTAGCTCAGGCGTTTCTCTCTGCGAAGTAAATAAACGTTCGAGATCATCGTGGACAGAATACTCCGAGTCAGGCTAAGGAGGATTTTATGCGTTCGTTTCTTTTTCAAAGCGGCCTAGCGATACTGTTTCTTGCGCTTGCGATGCCATCGAAGTCACAAGCGGCCGATACCTACGACTCAATCTTGGCGGGGGCCAAGAAAGAGGCCAAGGTCGTCGTTTCGGGCCCGAACTACGACCCCGATGATGTCACTGTGCTCGAACGTGAGTTCAAGAAAAAATTCGGCTTTGCCGCGCAGGTGATTTCCGACCCGGGTCACGTGAGAGAACTGCCGGCAAGGGTGGCCGGCGGAGCCAAGTATGACGTGGTAAACGGCAGCGGCATCACCGCCTCCCAGGTGGAGGATCTCGTCGGTTTGCAAAAGGTGGATTGGTCCGTTTTCCCCGACGAGGTATTTCCCGGTATCATGGAAAATTACGAAAACCGCTCCAGACCGGAAATTCCCTGTCTGCTCTATTACAGGTTTACCTGGGCGTTCATCTACAATACCGAGATGCTGTCTGAAAAAGACTTGCCGGGGAATCTTGAGGATCTCACCGATCCGAAATGGAAAGGCAGATTCATTGTGTCCAACCTCGCGGTTCCATTGGGCATGATGTCCCTAAATTGGGGCTATGATGAAGGCATGAAGCGAATGGTGGATCTGGCGCGGCGGCTGAAAGCCAACGAACCGATCGTCGCATCCGGCGGAAGCCCGGGGGCTACGGCGAAAGTGGTCGCCGGCGAAGCGCCCATCGCCACGTCCGCCTTCACCGCGGTTATCGGCTACATGAACAAAGGCGCGCCCATAGCGCTCTGGCCTTTCAAAAAGCCGGAGGTAGGCGCCGAAACGG
>JBFJNS010000425.1:0-3028 GCA_041618055.1 Binatia bacterium | reverse complement strand
CTTCATGGCGGCCATTCCGTGATCTTGATGTCGGTTCGGCCGAATGCTCCGTACCAGGATGAAGTTCGGGAAGATGGCGCCGTACTGATCTACGAGGGTCATGATCATTCTCGAACGCAGGACACACCAAATCCGAAGACGATAGATCAGCCCGAGTTCCTACCAGGAGGTGGCCTGACCGAGAACGGTAAATTTCACCATGCCGCCCGAGACTTTAAGACAGGAAAGAAAGCTCCCGATCTTGTTCGGGTCTATGAAAAACTGAGGAAGGGTATCTGGAGCTACAACGGTTACTTTCATCTTGTGGATTCATGGCGGCAGTCCGATGGAACACGTGAAGTTTTCAAATTTCGTTTAGAAGCAATCGAGGAAGCCCCGGACGACACAGCGGCTACTGATGCGTCCTTCCGCCAAACGAAGCATCGGCGAATCATTCCGACGCATATTAAGCTTGCCGTTTGGAAGCGCGACGGCGGTAAATGCACGATGTGTGGCTCCAATGATGAGCTGCACTTCGATCACGTCTTGCCCTACTCGAAGGGTGGAACCTCGCTCAAGATCGAGAATGTCCAGTTGCTCTGTGCCAGACATAACCTACAGAAAAGTGCCAAGATTGAATGAGACACATTATGCCGTGGGGAAACGGGCCCGGGACGAAATACTAGACGAATAAGGGCCCTAGTGCCATTAAATGGTTCGTCTATCATTTGGCTCCAAGAGATGCGGTTCCCGCGATCTTGAGCCAAACCGTTGGACTTCCATATAGCGAAGGTCGAGTTTCGCGTACAGATGAATTCCACTCAGGTTAAGGCCGCTCTCGCTGTCTCCGGAATCTCTCTGGCCATAGTCGTTGCGCACTATGTTTGGCCAACAATTGTTACTCTTGATGAATCGGTACTTGGTCTTCTCGCGCTTGCCGCGCTACCGTGGCTTACGCTGTTCTTCAAAAAGTTTAAGATTCCCGGGTTGGGCGAGGCTGAGACAATTGGAAAAACACAAAGCACAACTGAGAAACCGCTCCCTCCGCCGGCAGAACCAACCATGCTTTCCGCAGATGGCGAGCTGACGCCAAACGCCAAGAAAGTACTGGCGACCCTATGGCGTTATCAACGTCAGACATTCAAAGATGACAACACGAAGCGTTGGACATTCAGACTAACTCCCGCATCGAATGACTACCCACATTTCCTCGCCGGCTTGAGTGAGACGGTTGCACGAGGCTGGGTTGCAGTGTCGCCCGAGAACGACCAGTGCATGTTGACGAACGAAGGATTGGCATATGTCGATAGCAGTTCCGAGTTGCGGGCATACGGAGACATTTGGAAGTTTTGAGGAGGCAATCCACTAACAACAAAAGGGAGAAAAGTAGCCGGGGCCGTTATGTTTGCTTACTACCTAGGGAAAGGGAGCCGGGGCCGAAATGTTTTTAGTGCGGGCTGGAGATTTCAGTTCGGGCACCACTTTGGCTTAAGGTTCCAACGCTCACTCCAAGGTTCCTTCAGGCCTATAACTCCTCCCACTCCAGCCCCAGCGCGCTGAAACCCTTGTGACCGACGGTGGTGGCGGTGAGCGCCCGGGTTGACGTGCGGCGCCGCAACCATTCCCGCTCAAACAGGCGCGTCGTCAGCCAGGCCCCCAGCTTGCCGCCCAAATGAAAGCGGTGTTCGGTCCAATCCACACAATTGGAGAAAAGCACAGAAAAAGGAGCCGGGGCCGAAATGTTAAACTGGAACCGGAAATAAAGCGGCCCGCTCGATTTATCCAAGAAATCGCGCGCCTGAGGGCATTGGATCAGGGAGTTCTGGCGACATGAATACTGTATTAGATCTCGGAAACCGTAAATCGATTTATCAGCCGGCACAGGAGGGGCGGATATTTCCGCGTGAATTCGAGTCGGATTCTCCGGCCGAGGTGCGCGAGCATCGCAAGCAGCGGCTGGTGGCGGCCTGCCGGGCCTTTGCACTGTGGGGCTTCGATTATGGCTTCGCCGGACATCTGACGGTGCGCGACCCGGAGCGCCAGGAGCTGTACTGGACCAACCCGATGTGCGTGCCGTTTTCGCAGGTGAAGATATCGAATTTAATCCTGGCCGATCACGAAGGCCATGTGGTCGAAGGCGATCACGCCATCAATCAAGCCGGCTTCGTGCTGCACGGGGCAGCACATGAAATGCATCCGGACATCATGGCGATGTGCCATGCGCATACCGAGTACGGCACCACATTCGCCGCACTGGGCAAGCCACTGGCGCCGATCAGCCAGGACGCCTGCGCATTTTTTGAAGATCACGCGGTGGTGCTGGAAGAAGGCGGCCAGGTAGCGGTCGAGAAAGATGCCGGCTACAACGTGTGCAAGTCACTCAGTGGAGTGAAAGCGGTGATTCACCAGAGCCACGGCCTGCTGTCGCTCAGCCGCCACAGCATCGACGCGGCGGCGTTCTGGTTCATGGCACTGGAGCGTTGCTGCAAGCAAGAACTGGCACTGCTGGCAACAGGCCAAGAGCCGATTCTGGTGCCGGAAGACCGTGCCCGCTACAGCCGCGAACATGTGGGCAGTGAATATATCGGTTGGCTGCATTTCCAAACCGTGTACGCGCAATTAGCAGCAACCCAGCCGGATATGTTTGATTGACGCTTCAAGTGTAGGAAAGGAGCCAGGGCCGTTATTTTCAACCCGCGCCAAATACATTTTGGCTCTGAGCCCTTTCGGCTCTGGCCCCTTTTCCCTTAATATGTCGCGAAAATAAATACGCCTCCTTTCCTGCTGAAGTAAAATTTCGCAATTTCCGATTAACCGGACGCAGAGACGTGGATTCGCCCGATCTCGCTACCGAGTTGAAGCGTTGCCAACTTGAACTTGGCACCGCTATTGAGGCACGCACTGCCTTAGAAGATATTCTTCGCGCCATGGACCGGCATGCTGGCGATTTAGTCCCCATTTTCGATGTGATTCTCGAAAAGGCGCTCCAACTTTGCCATGCACAAATCGGCATCGTATTTCTCTATGACGGGGAGTTCTACGTAGCAAT
>JBFJNS010000424.1:0-3036 GCA_041618055.1 Binatia bacterium | reverse complement strand
GTGGAAACCCAAGCCAGAACGTTGGTGAAATACAGAGCGATTCCTGTGGCCAGGATATTGGCCAAAGCGGTGCTCCACACCATGGCATAGACAATATCGAGGTTCTTGGTCAGCATCTCCGGTCCTGGTCTCAGCCCATGAATTGTCAAGGCGCCAAGCAGCAGGGCCATGGTGGCGCTGCCGGGAACGCCAAAGGCGAGTGTTGGGACCAACGCTCCTCCTTGTTTGGCGTTGTTAGCACTCTCGGGCGCAATGACTCCTCGCACATCCCCCGTGCCAAAGCTGCCTATGGCTCCCTTGCATGTCTGCATCGCATGGCCGTAAGCAAGCCAATCGACGACCGATGCGCCTAGACCCGGTATGACTCCGACCCAGGTTCCCAAGAAGCTGCAGCGCAGCATAAGCCACCAGTGGCGAAATACATCCCGCATCCCTTCGCGCACTCCCTTCATCGCCTGCTTCGGCACGTCAGCGATTCGGCTTCCCTGAATGACCATGTCCGCCAATTCAGGGAGCGCGAACAGACCCAAGCCAACTACGACAACGCTCAACCCATCCCACAAATAAAGGAAACCGAATGTGAATCGCAGAACCCCTTCCTGGTGGTCCATGCCGACCATAGAAAAGACCAAGCCCAAACCCCCGCCGATTATCCCTTTGAGGTGTGCCCGTCCACTCAGAACCGCTACCATCGAAATGCCCATGATCCCCAGCATAAACAATTCGGGAGCACGAAAAAGTAGTACCATGGGTTTCAAGACAGGAATCAGCAGTCCGAGCAAAATAGCCCCGATAACACCGCCTAGCATCGAGGCCAAGTAAGCCGCTCCAAAAGCCCTCCCCGCTTCCCCTTTCCTCGCCATGGGGTGGCCGTCCAGGATCGTCGCTTGGGAGCCGGCCGTGCCTGGTACCGCAAATAGGACGGAGGGAATCGTGTCAGTCGTAGTGACCACTGCGGCCAGCGCGACAAGCATCGCAATGGCGGAGGTTGCGTCCATGTCGAAAGTGAAAGGAAGAAGCAATGCCATGCCTACGATGCCACCAAGTCCCGGAATGGCACCCAGGGCAAGACCAATCAAAACCCCAAAAGCGAGAAACGATAGCCTTTCAAAGGTCAGGAGAATGGTAAGGCCACCAAGGATGTCTTCTAACAAGGCGCACCTCCGAATGTAACAACTTTCGCATGGGTGCTGCTAAAACTTGCCCCACAAAAATTCCCGCTCGGGGTGAGTCAAGTGTAGAGGAAAGCAAATGGCCATTGCGCCTAACAATCATGCTCCGGATGTGGAAACAAAATTACTCAACTTATACTTGACCTTTTCCTCTCAGCGCCCCGCAATTTAGCAATAACTCCACCTGCAATAAGCGCGAGGAAGAATAATGAAACTCATTCCCCTTTTAACTCGTTACTCCTTTGCTTCACTTTTGAGCTGATGGGCCGTAGGTTATTTCTGCCGAGATGAGAAGTTGCGCCACACGCCGAGACCCTGGCGCTTAGTTCACATCTGGCTCATTAGTCGCGCTCACCCTGCAGCTAAGAACGCCATGAAACTAAAACTACCCTAAAAAAATCCCCCGCTTGTGTAAAGGATTCCTTTCGAATTTCATCCCAGGAAAGTGTGGGCTTGTACCAGAAGCGCAACTTTAGGTAGTCACGGAGGTCACAGCGCACTCTTACGGGTTATCCGTGTGCGGTTTCCGCGTGCAACACAATGTGGAGGATTTCTTTCCACGATCTCTCTTAGCTCCTCCATCATTCTCCTCAGCGAAGCGTAGCTACGCAGTTTCCAGAACCCGGTCCGCGGCGGTTGTGCGTCGGCAGAGGGATTCGGCATTAGGTGACTTTAGAATCCAAAGCTCTTTCGCCTTTTTTCGCGACGGAGAAAAATCAAGGGATTCCAGGCGGTCCAAGCTGATCGATGGTGTATCCCGCGGCATAGCCGGGACGCCTCATCTCCGTGCGTAGTCTCGGCCGCCGCCGAGGGGGCAAGAAACGCACCAGCAGCGCCCGCAGGCGCAGAGCCGCCGGCACCAGCCAACGCATGAAGCGCGACGGCCGGGGAAACCCGAAGGCGTCGATAACCGCATCGTCCAACAGGGCATGGATGATTGACCGCACCGCCGGGGACAGGAAACTCGGAAACCAACTGACGAAGAGTTCGCGGGTCGCCGTGCCCACCCGGCGATTGGCGTCTGTGAAGCAGTAGTGTTGCCGCTCGTACTCCCGATTGAAGTGCTCGAAGGCGTGGGAGTCCGCCGGAATGTCTCGGATATACATGCGCCGCCCCACCTCGCGCCAAAAATAAAAATACCCAAGTCGCTCCTGAGCGAATTGGCTCATACACGAAGGTGGACAAGACGTACAAAAAATCTTCGTTGGCGATGTTGAAGCGGCCGTGTATCTCGTTTAGTCGTCCGAGCGCCCGTTTGCCACGATCGCTGTCGTAACCCCATTCGATCAACTCGCTCACAATGATATCCGTATCGTCATAGCGTTTTTGAGACCGCGTCCGGAACTCACCGGTCCGGTCGAGCAATGCCGAGATTCGCGGGGCGCAGAAGGTGCGGTACAGGGCGAATTCCAAGGCCCGAGTAGTGTCGAACGGAAAATCGTAGCAGGTCGAGAGAAAGATGATGCGCTGGTGGTCGTTCTCAGGGTCCAGCCCGCGAATCGCTTCCAAGATAGCGTACCGAGACATTCGAGGCTCCGCTAATCGGGTGCGATGACAGTCTGGATGCTGCTGGCGCCTTTCTCTACGGCGGCGGCAGTTTTAGCTTGAGAAGCCGGCGGGCGTTTCCTTCATACATTGCGGCTTTTTCCTCGGCCAGCGCGCGCGACTCCTCGATTGCATGAATGGTCTCGCGGATAAAGCCCGGCCCCTTCTCCGGATCGAAAGGCATGTCGGTTCCGAAAAGCAAGCGATCGGCGCCGAAGAACGCGAGGCCGCACTCAAGTCCTGCCACGGCGCCAAAAAGCGCCGTATCGCCGTAAAACATTTTGAAATAGTCCAGCGGTGGGCGGCGCAGGCGGCCGAG
>JBFJNS010000423.1:0-3038 GCA_041618055.1 Binatia bacterium | reverse complement strand
TCCGGCGGCGAGGCCCAGCGAATACGCTTGGCAGCGCAGTTGGGTTCCAATCTTCGCGGCGTCTGTTACATTCTCGATGAGCCTACAATCGGCCTGCATCCGCGGGACAATCAAATGCTGTTGGGAACCTTGCGGCGTCTGGAGCAGCTTGGAAACAGCGTCTTGGTCATAGAGCATGACGAAACGACAATCCGATCCGCGGATTTGGTCGTCGATTTGGGGCCGGGGGCCGGTGTTCATGGCGGCAGCGTTGTCTCCGTGGGTTCACCGGAGGAAATCAGAGACACCCCCCATTCCCCGACCGGAGCGTATCTGCGGTCCGAGAGAAAAAGGATTGGGCCGAGGCGAGAATTACCGCAATCTGACTGGCTGGTCATCTCTGGCGCAAAAGCAAACAATCTAAAAAACATCGATGTTAAGATTCCCCTCGGCATGTGGAGCTGCGTCACCGGAATTTCTGGTTCGGGCAAGAGCACCGTGGTGCGGGAGGTTCTTTACAAGGGACTCAAGCTGCTACTCGGCCAGTTTGCCGGACGGCCGGGCGCGCATAAAGCGATCACCGGCTGGCAGTCGCTGGCGCGCGTTGTCGAGGTGGACCAGACTCCGATCGGGAAAACACCCCGCTCGGTTCCCGCCTCTTATGTTGGATTGCTGGATGAGATTCGGAAACTTTATGCCTTGACTCCCGAGGCGCGCTTGCGCGGATACACGCCGAGTCGTTTTTCTTTCAACGTGCGCGGCGGACGCTGCGAGGAATGCGCGGGACAAGGGAAAATTCGCAAAGAGATGAGTTTTTTACCCGACGTTTTCGTCAACTGCGACGCCTGTAACGGCGCGCGTTTCAATGAAGAGACACTCAATATCCGGTTCAACGGCAAAACCATCGCCGATGTCTTGCGTATGACGGTGGAGGAAGCGGTGCCGTTTTTCCGGGCTTTTGCGAAAATCGTAAGGCCCCTGAAGGTCCTCGATGACATCGGCATGGGCTATATCACTCTCGGGCAGGCGAGCAACACTCTGTCCGGCGGCGAGGCGCAGCGCATCAAGCTCGCGTACGAACTCGGTAAAGAATCGCACGGCAAAACACTCTATGTCCTGGATGAACCAACGACGGGTCTTCACTTCGCGGATGTCGAACGGCTCATCCACATTCTTCATCGTCTCGTTGAAATGGGCAACACCGTCGTGACCATAGAGCACAATCTGGATATTGTGAAGGAGGCCGATTATCTCGTCGACCTCGGCCCGGAAGGCGGCGAGCAGGGAGGGTATCTGGTCGCCTGCGGCTCCCCATTGGACGTCGTCAAGGACGGAAAACAGTCCTATACGGCTCGGTTTCTGCGGGATTACTTGAAAGAGGAGGCCGCCGTCGATCGAACAGACCATGATGCGCAGAATGTGAACCTGGAGTAGTCGATGCACACGAACGCGCCGTTTCATTGTCGTAATGGCAATTGGGACCTCTTACCGTTAGCGATCCGCGATCAATTTTCAGCTTGTAACGCTGGCCGTGATTTCCCGAACTTTGACGGCTAATCCCAGGTCCGTATATGTTTCGCCTCGCGCTTATCTCGACTAACTGTGAAATCCGGGTTGCAGGGCAGGGCCGCACCATTGCAGAGCGCATCCCCCATTGCATCCCGCCGGAGGTCACGCCTTAAATTGGCTCTTCGCGCTCTGTCTTTGATCGGCAAAGGACTTCGCCTCAGATGCCCGCGTTGTGGCCTGGGACGGCTGTTTGCCAAGCCTTTTCGGATGCATGCTGCGTGCCGGCACTGCGGCCTCAAGTTCGAGCGCGAGCAGGGCTACTTCGTTGGCGCAATCTATGTGAACTACGCCGCAACCGTCGGCATCGCCGTGCCCGCATTTTTCCTTCTCGACGCCTTCACCCCAATCACGATCGCTGGACAGCTTGCCATTTGGATTCCTTTCACGGTCGTCTTTCCGCTGATTTTTTTCCACCACGCCCGGGCCCTCTGGCTGGCAGTCGACCATCTTCTCAATCCGTCCGAACCGCTATATCCGGTGGCTCGCAGGCCGAGGGATTGAGAACCTAGCCGCTCGGTTTCCCCGCTTCAAAGGAAATCATACGATGGATTCTGCGCCGGCATCCCCTCTACGTTTGCCGAGGGGAAGAAGACTGAGGGCGCGGGCGGCGTCTCCCCCGAGACTGTCCCGAGACTCAATGCCTTTCTTCGGCTTTACTGCTACGGCAATTTCGTAAACTTGGGTAGTTGTGGATTCATGTGATCCCACGGCTGAGCGCTCGAGGTGTAAATGTCCATAGCCGGTTGGAACTGGCTCGCGTCATCCAAACTGCCGGCGAAAATAATTGCCAGATCTGGCATCCCTGATGACTTTCCGAATAAGCGCGCGCCGCAGTCGGGACAAAAGCCTCGGCTCACCCTGTTGCCGCTGTCACCCTTACACTCATAGTGTTTGATCTCGCCGGTAATCTTCAAGGCTGCTGCGGGAACGGCCAAAGCCGGAACGTAGGCCCCGCCAGTTGCTTTCTGGCAATCCCGGCAATGGCAATTGCCGCTAAACATTGGTTCGGCGCTGCATTCATAACGCACTGCGCCGCACTGACAGCTACCGCTAAATGGAATTTTCATCGCATAGGCCTCTTTCAATCATCGTATTGATCGTGACGACGAAGCCACGCCATGGCATAGGGCAAGGCATCCTCGTCGCGTCCTTTCGGCACCAAATCCATGTAATGATATGCGCCATTTAACATGTCCAGACCACGCGCATAACACGAATAGGTGTGGAACAGCTCTCCGCGTTCGTTTTTGTAAAACACACTGATCCCTGGCGCCTCGTCACTAGGAAACTTGCCGATGCGATAGTTGTAGAACACCTTGCCTTGCTGCATTTCATCAGGCGTGAATGACACGTGATAGTCGACATTGAAGTCGCTTCCCAATGACGAGACCCATTTGAAACGCCAACCCATTCGCTCTTTGTAACTGTTCAATTGTTCGAGCCGCGCTCGGGACACGGCAATCAGCGTGATATCGCGGTGGTTGAGATGA
>JBFJNS010000422.1:0-3063 GCA_041618055.1 Binatia bacterium | reverse complement strand
GTAAAAACCCAACTGCATTTCGTGACCTCACGACTTCTCTACCTGCACAAGGCAACTGTGGGTTGTGGCCCCGTCCCCTAACGGAGTGTCTTCATCGCGGGTTAAGATGTTGACACTCCCGCCCCGATCAGTCCCAGAAGCATCCAGACTTAGCCACGATCCCTGGTACAGACTCACCACTCCCGGCATGATACGTTCGGTTATGAGCGCGGGCACGATCAGTGCGCCGCGCCCGTTAAACACCCGAACCTCCGCTCCTCTTTTTATGCCACGCGCCTCGGCATCCACCGGGTTGATCCATAGTTGTTGTGGTTCCAATTCTTGGAGCCAAGGGATGTTGGTGAAGCTGGAATGGACGAACTGGTTAGGGTGAGGGGTCACCAGTTGAAGTGGAAACTCTCGAGTTAGGGGGTCGTGTCTTCCTTCCCACGGCTCTATGTACTTGGGAATGGGCGGAATGGTCTCAGGCTGGTTGAGATCGGCCAACTGCCGGGAGTAGATTTCGATCTTGCCTGAGGGCGTGGAAAAACGATGCCGGCCTGGATCACGAACCTGGGCTTCAAAGGCCACTCGTGGACGCTCCGCACGGAAGTGGTGAATCCCCTTGGCCTTGAAGGCTTCAAAATCGGGGACGGCGGATGCAGGAACAAAGCCGCGCAGCCACTCCTCATCGGTCTTATCGTTATAACCCTCGATACCAAGTCTGAGAGCCAGGTCGGTCAAGATCTCCAGGTCCGACCTGCACTCGTAAAGGGGATCGATCGCCTGGTTCATGTAAATGGCGTAGCTTGGGGTGAGGCAGATGTCTTCGCGCTCAAAAAATGTCGTGACTGGCAGCAGAATGTCAGCGTAGAGCGCTGTTGGTGTCATAAACTGCTCGTGAACTACAATGAAGTCCAGCTTTTTGAGAGCAGCGATACCTTTGCGGACCGTGGGAATCTGATTTAGGAAATTTCTCGCGGTGATGTAGCACATCTTGATGTCGCTGGGATAACCTCCTGCCTTGCCTAAAAGGATAGCGTCGGCCCACTTGTTGATCGGGATAGTCTTCCCGACGGGATTGGAGCCGACAGGGAATTTGCCAAATGGCTCAGGATAGCCGGGCTCAAGCTCGTAGTGTCCCCCGGCACTGCCACCAGGAATACCCAGATTCCCAGTGATCGCAGATAGCGTAATGCTGGCGCGAAATGCCTGCTCGCCATAGGCAGTCCTTTGCATGGCCCACCCTGCCATGAGTGCTGCCGGTTTTGTGCTCGCGTAACGGCGCGCGACTTCGATAATCGTCTCTCGCGAGACGCCAGTGATTTGTTCCGCCCAAGCCGGTGTCTTGGGCACTCCATCTTCGTCGCCTAATACGTAGGAGCGAAAGGCGTCGAAGCCGATCGTATGCCTGTCAATAAAAGCTTCGTCATGAAGCCGCTCGACGATCATCACATAGGCCATAGCTACCATCATGGCGGCGTCGGTGCCCGGGTAAATCGGAATCCATTGGTCCGCCCATGTGGCCGCCGTGCGACTGTAACGAGGATCGATACAGATGATCGATGCTCCGTTCTCCTTTGCCCGAGTAAGACACCAGTTGGTGGTGGTGCCGTGGATCGCCTCGGCCGGGTTCCACGCCCACAGGATGATGAGGCGGGAGTTGAGCAGATCCTCAGGATCGCTGCCAGTATGAATCGTTCCCAAAGTGTACTGACTGGCCGCCATGGCGGCAGCATCAGACATACGGCCTGTTCTTCCAATGCACCCGCCAAACTTGTGGAGTAGCCGGGTCACTGCCGCGCGTGATGTCCCGTGCAGCAGGCTCTGATTGGCAGGACCGCTCCCGTCGAGAATGGCCTCTGGGCCGTACGCTTTCTTGATCCGCAGCATCTCCTCGGCGACGGTATTCAGCGCGTCGTCCCAAGAGATGCGCTCGAAGCGTCCTTGTCCCCGGTCTTCGATTCGTCTCTGCGGGTATTTCAAGCGATCAGGATGGTAGATGCGTTGGCGGTAAGCGCGGCCTTTGAGGCAAGGCCGAAGCTGGGGCTCCTCCCCCTCATCGCCTGTGATCCGGGTAATCAGGCCGTCGCGAACGTGGACGCGCAAAAGACACTTACCGCCGCAATCGTGGACGCATGCAGTGGTAACCTCCCGCTCTCCAATCATGTCGCTTCTCCGCTCCCCAAGGTAAAACTTCTCTTCAGGCGCGTAATTTACCAGCTCCCAGGTGGAGATGGCAGAAGTCACGTGCCAGTTCCTTATCCCCGGTCTGCAGTTCCGAGGCCAGCAGCCCTACAATTCCGTATGCGCTCTCTCGCCCCAGCTTTATTGGCCGCTAAAAGTCAAAAGACAAAATTAATCTTTTGACGCTGGAAATATCCCCTTCGCCCGCTCTTGTCAAGGATAGTTCTGAAGGCATCAATGTGCGCGGTGTAGAGGATTCGTGTGTCCAGAACATGGGTCAAGTCTGGGTTGACTAGATTTAGTCTTTACCGGCGGGTGTCAACTCATGTCGCTTCCGCTCAGAATTCAGTCTCCCGAAGCCGTCTATCACGTACTGACCGGCTGACCCGAATTACCCAGAATTTAGTGTCAGAACATTTAATCTCAATCCGACAATGTAACGATACGAAATCGTGCTCGCGTCGGCTTGCAGCACCGATCACGACCCCATGTCGATTTGATCGCTAACTTCACCATGCGTGAGAAACTTCAGTTCTTGTCAAAGCTGCGCTCTGCCTTGCAGGACCGTTGCAATCATTGTTTCATCCAAGATTTATTGTCGGATTATTGAGGGTCAATTATTTATTCTTGTCGAGAAGACGGGTATTGTCGCATCGAAGAGCGATGGCATGAAATTCGCGAATCCACTTTGCTGGCGCTCTGTGCCATGTGATTTCACTAATAACCAGTGCCCAAACGGTTCTAGACCGCCTGTTGCTCAAATTACGCTTAAACCTAGGAGAAGGAATACCCAGCGGCTTTCCCGCAAGTGATGCGCGGCGAGAGGCTAGACTACTTTCTTCCCCTGGGGGGTTCCCTTTTCTCTGTCTGTTGCGTTTCTTTTGTAACCTTGCATCT
>JBFJNS010000421.1:0-3070 GCA_041618055.1 Binatia bacterium | reverse complement strand
GACTTCGTCTTGAGCGCCGAAGGCGTTTAGGATCGTGCAGGTCCATGGCGCTGTGCCTCGGGCATCGGGCTTGTCCAGCATTTGATCGAACAGCCGCATGGCGGGATTTAGTTTGTCCTGCTGTGCGGCCGTCTCGACGAGATTCACCGTCGCTGAATCGGGGCTGGCTCGCCCTCGGATGTATTGTTGAAAGAAGCACTCGGCGAAGCTTGGCCGTTCCCGGTCCGGCGCGGCACGGAAAAGGGGGAAAAATAGAGTCGTCGGGTAGTTCCGGGCAACGGCATCAAACAGCTCCAACTGCACTTGCGTGAGGTCGTAGAATCCGTAAAAAAAAACGCGCTCAAATGACTGCAAAAATCGAGAGGACAAGACTTCCTCCGCCGCGCGGCTCTCCAAATCGGAGTTCCCTTGAATGTCTTTCTCTCGGCAGACGCTGAGGAACGTCTGAAGGAGCCTTAACAGGTTTGCCATTCTGGTGCTTGTTTGCCGCCCGAGATGCCCCTCGTTCAACGCCTCTAGGACAATCGAGGGCTGCACCAGTCCGTCTTTTAGATCGCGCAGGGTTTGCCAGAGCGTCGCACACCCGCGCGCTCTCTCTTCCATGCCGCCGAAGGTCTCCGTGCCGGGCTGCTTAGAGCTGATGAGCTGGCGTAAAATCTCCTCGAAAAAAAGGTCGTCGCGCAAGACGGGTAAACGCGCCCCGCTGATTTCCGACAACAAATGAAAGGCGAGATGCTGAAAAGTCATCAGATGCAGGTTAACGAAAGTGTGCCCCCGGTCGCGGGTCAGCAGAATTTTCAGGCGGCGACGAACTAAATCCGAAGGGACTAATATCAAAATAGGGGAAAGGGGATCGCCTTCTTTGCCTTTTACGATCTCTGATACGAGGGCATTTTCCAAATCGGGATAGAATGGGCCCAGAATCGTTTGCATGACTGTGTATTACACTTAGAGGCGACGATTTTGAACTGTTGGCCCAATATGAAATAAGGCATTGTGATTCGCAAGCAGAACTTGGGCGCTGGTGTCCCGCAACTGAAACCCGTGTAGAAAATCACTGCTTACGGTCAAGCCTTCCGATGTTGGTTCGAAAAACTGACATCATGCTACCCCGCGTCAGGCATGAAGTTGCAAATTGAAACACAAAAGACTAAACAAAGAACCAATCACCATGCGACTTCTCGTGAGATTTAGAATCACCTTCACGTTATTTCTCGTCTTTACTTTCCTTCACGAACCGGCCACGACTCTAGCCCAGCGCACCGCTGCCGGGCTCGTTGTCTCGGACAATCCGCTGGCGACGCAGGCCGGCATGGAGATTCTTAATCGCGGCGGCAATGCGGTCGATGCGGCTGTGGCGACAGCTTTTGCGCTGGCGGTCGTAGATCCCGCTTCCTCTGGTTTGGGAGGCGGTGGATTTATGGTGATCTACAATTCCAAAGGACGCCGGGCGCACGCTCTCGATTTTCGCGAGACGGCACCGGAGGCGGCGCGCAGCGATCTCTATTTGCGCAGCGGGAAAGCCGCTCCATCCCTGAGTTTGACGGGAGCGCTGGCGGTGGCGGTTCCGGGGCAAGTCGCAGGGTTGCTTGAAGCCTTCAAGCGCCACGGGAGCATGCCCCTGCCGCTGCTGCTGATCCCCGCCATTCGCTACGCTGCTGAAGGGTTTCCCCTGGATGCGACTCTGCGCCACGTCATTGAGCGACAGCTTGCGACGATGAGGAAGTTTCCGGAGTTGGGGCGTGTCTTTCTACGGAAAAACGAGGTTCCAGCTCAGGGCGAAATCATTCGCCAGCCGGAGTTGGCCGAGACCCTCAAGGCCGTGTCTCAAGATGGGCTAGACGTGTTCTATCAAGGTTGGATCGCTCAGGCGATCGTCGAGACCGTGAAGAAAGAAGGCGGTGTTCTCGGCCTTGACGATTTGAAAAATTACAGGGCGGTGTGGCGGGAGCCGCTGCTCGGCAATTATCGCAAGCGGACCATCATTACGATGCCGCCGCCGAGTTCCGGCGGTGTCGCGGTGATCCAGATGCTCAACGTGCTCGAAGGCTATCAGTTAAACGGGATACCTCATAATTCCGCCACCTATCTACATCTTCTGGCAGAAGTCATGAAACATGCTTTTGCTGATCGAGCCCGTTATCTCGGGGACCCGGATTTCGTAAAAGCCCCCATCATGGAACTCACGTCGAAGGACTATGCGGTTTGGATCAGGGGGCGCATTTCCCCGGCCAAAACCCATCCCGCCAAGTATTATGGTCTAGGACAGCTGAAGGCGGAGCGAGGCGGTACGACACATTTCAGCGTGCTGGACCAGTTTGGTAATGCGGTCGCCTGCACGCTTTCCATCAACACGCGCTTCGGATCGAAAATCCTGGTTCCGCGCACGGGAATTGTCTTGAACAATGAGATGGATGATTTTTTCATTCATCAAGACGGCAACGTTTACGGCCTGGTGGGCAACGAAGCCAATGCGTTACAACCGAAAAAGCGGCCGCTGAGCAGTATGGCGCCGACGATTATTCTGGAGGGCGAGCGGCCGCAGATGGTTGTGGGCGGCGCCGGCGGTCCGCGTATTATCAGCGCCACACTTCAGACGATCCTCAATGTTCTCGACTACCGCCTGCCGGTCGAGAAGGCCGTGGCCGCGCCTCGTATTCATCACCAGTGGACGCCGGATTCTCTGAACGTGGAAGCGGAGATTCCCTCGGAGACGAAAAGGTCTTTGGAACGGAGAAAACACGCGATCAGAGAAAGGGGTGAACTTGGCAGGGTGCAGGCCATTGTGGTCAAAGGCTCGGAGGTGACCGGCGCGGCAGATCCGCGACATGAAGAAAGGGCGCCGGCGGAGTAGGGGCGTACCGCACGTTTACAGAGAGGACGGCGACGGATCGACCGGCCTGGGTCTAAGATTCCCAGCCCTCCTAGGCACCTCTCAGGCAAGCTGCTCGTATGCGTGACGACGGTGTCCGGTCTCGCAGCCCTAGTGTGGTGTCCCCAACGCTTCTTTACATTTGGTTGCTCCACAGAGGCAGACCTTCCGCCCGTGGTCAATAGGCCGATGCCTTGT
>JBFJNS010000420.1:0-3077 GCA_041618055.1 Binatia bacterium | reverse complement strand
GGTGTACGTTTATCCCGGCGCGGCCCACGGCTTCATGACCATGACCCCGGGGCGCGGCTACATGGAATCGGCGGCCCAACCCGCCTGGTCACGGGCGATCGAGGTGCTCAAAACTCTGCAGGGATGATGCGCTTAGAGAATCTACGACCCTGCGTTTCTGCAAAGTGACGAGGTGACCCTCATATGCGTAGATCACCTCGATCTAAAAGCTGACTTTGCACGTCGGTTTCTAACGTCACCGTTCTCAATGCTTCGGTGACGAAGTGACTGCGACTCGGAACGATGTCGCCACAAAGAAAAATAATTGACGACATTGGCGGTTTGGGAACCAAAAAACCGGCTCAGCGAATATCTTCGGAGAGTCAAAACCGGTTCGCTGAGGTTTAACGGATGCTCGGCGCTTGATCAGCCAGTCGCAGCATCGAAGCGACTATTCCACGTCCTGACCGCGATCGTTATCGGGGTGATTGACGGCGCCGTACTTCCAATACCCTTGAGTGTGGGCCTGCGCCCGCTCCGCTTTCCGGTCGTTTAATAAATGGCGGCGAATATCCCGCATGACGACGGCTTCGCAACCGATCCATACATGGCCGCAACCCTCGGGGAATGAAAATTCACGCACCGCTTGCTCCAGTTTCCGCCCGATCTTTCCGGCCGCCCCCCCGCGGTGGAGCCATGTTGCCTGAAACCGCGCCGGAGATTTCAGCTCCTGTTCCTCGGCCTCATCCGCTACCTCCACAAAGACGTGGGCAGCGCAAGTTGACGGCAACGCTTCAAGCAATGTCCCGACTGCGGGGAGCGCCGCCTCGTCGCCGCCTATCAAGTACCAGTCCGCTTCGACATCGACTTTATATGCGCCTCCCGGTTGCTGAGACACGGCGACGACCTGGCCTGGTCGCGCCTGTTGCGCCCAGGTAGAGCCGGGTCCTTCACCGTGAAGCAAGAAATCCAGCGTCAGTTCACTCGTCTCGACGTCCCATTTTCGCGGCGTGTAGGTGCGATTAACGGGTCGCTGCTGGCCTTCCAAAAGTATCGGGCCATCGGACCCCCATTCTGGAAGCGCCACCTTCGACTCGCCGGGACGAGGCAAGTGCACTTTCAGGTGCTCCGCCGGTCCCTTCGTCGCAAATCCCTCGAGTTCCTGCCCCCCGAAAACCACCCGGACGAAATGGGGCGTGAGGCGCTGCACGCGCACAACTTCTGCCAGCCGCGGTTTCGGCCGAACGCGGCGAGGTTTCTGAGCTTGAGGTTGGATCATTTAATCTCCGCTAAACGTTAATTCCAAAACTAAATCCGCCGTTTTCGTTTATACGAGACTACGAGACCTGTCAATTAAACGGGACATACAAGGTTCGAATATTCGCGCACGACATCATTGCTCTGTCGCGATTTTTTCTCTGCGCTTTTGAAATCTAACTCATAAGCAATGCCGGAGTAAATTTGGCTAAGACCCGCGACGGAGCCTGCAGCATCATGGCGTCGTCGTTCGCATCGCAAGCGAGCGTGGCTTGACAGGCAATCCGGTCAATATAATAAAGTAGGCGCACTCCGAAGTACCGAAGTGCCGCGTGGCCATGAACAAAGTGTGTGGTGACTCAACGAGCGTAACTCTGATCCTATCTTGAGTCCGGTCCGGGGTAATAAATCACGGGGGGTAATGTCATGGGAAAGTTTCGGATAGCGGTTTTTGCTGCAATGATTTTTGTCGTTACCGCGTCGTATCAGGTTTTTGCTCCGCCGGCTACGGCTCCTGACTACACATTGTCTGGCACTGAAGCGCTCGCTGCGGCCAAGAAAATTACCGCCACCGTCGCCCTTCCCGGGGTACAGGTGGAGACCATGAATCCCTACGGGCACTCGACCACGCAGATTTATCCGACATGGAAGCATGTGATCGAGCCGTTAGTCGAGTGGGACTGGAACAAAAAGCAAATAGTACCCATTCTCGCCGAGTCGTGGAGCAATCCGGACAATAACACTTGGTTGTTCAAACTCAAAAAGGGCATCAAGTTCCACGACGGAAGTGAATTTACGGCTGCCGACGTCGTACACTCGTACACCCGGATCCAAAAGGACCCGGATAGCAAGCAGGCCAGCTCCCTGGCCCATATAGACACGATAAGGGCAGAGGATGCTTATACCGTCCGGCTGCACACCAAGCGGCCGGATGCCGCATTGCCATTCCGTCTCGCGCAGCGATTCATCACGAATAAAGCCTCCTATGATCGCCTCGGCGCAGCTAATGCCGACAAGCTGGCGCTCGGCACGGGTCCCTATAAACTCAAGGATTGGATACGAGGCCAATGGTTCGTGGTGGAGAAGAACCCCGGCTACGCCCACAGCCATCACAAGCCGACCGTAGACGAAATCGTATTCCGCAATATTCCCGAGGCGGAGGTGGCGATCACCTCGCTGCTAAACGATGAAGTGGATATCATCTCCAATGTCCCCCCTGAAAGCGCCTCCCGGGTGACGGGCAAGGCGCGGATCGAGAGCGTGCGTACAATCAACATAATGTTCCTGGGCATGCATTCGTCGGTGCCCCAGTTCAAGAACAAGCTCGTCCGTCAGGCGGTAAACTACGCTATTGACCGTGAGGCTATAACTAAAGCTGTGCTCAAGGGCTATGCTTATCCCTTGCAAGCGCCCGTAGGGCCTGATCAGTATGGGTACAGTCCCGAGATCAGTCCCAAGTACAACCATGATCCCGCGAAGGCCAAGCAATTGCTGGCACAAGCCGGTTATTCAGACGGGTTCGAGGTCGAATTCCTGGTTCCCGTCGGGCAGTACAACAAGGTGAAGGACGTGGCGGAGGCGATCGGAGCCATGCTGAGAGCGGTCGGAATCCGGCCCAAGCTTCGAACGCAGGACCAAGATAGCGGATTTGCGGCTATCCGCGAGGGCAGAGTCGGCATGTATATCTTCGGGTGGGGCGGGGTCATCGACCCCAGTGAGTACCTGCACCAGTACTACCGCACGGGAGTCACCAAGCGGTTGGAGTTCTCCGATCCGAAAGTGGACGCTGCGCTTTACGCCGAGCAGGCGAGTTTTGACCCGGCCGAACGAGTGAAGCTGCT
>JBFJNS010000419.1:0-3078 GCA_041618055.1 Binatia bacterium | reverse complement strand
TTTCGCGCTCGGCGAATTTCGGCGTTCCGCCGCCGCCGTGAAACATCAGCAACAGCGGCACCGGCTGGTCTGTCGGTAGATTGGGCGACACATACAGATAATAAGTTCGCGTCAAGTCGCCAACCAACACTGTACGCACCATCGCACGATGTGATGACGCGCTCGCTATTGCCCCGACGAATAAGAACAATATCAGCGTCGCGATCATCCGCAGCCCGATCGTCTCGCGCTTTTCGTGCATAGCGTCTCGATATGTCAGGCTGCCCAATCCGAGCAATTCGGGGACAGTATACTTATTTACTTAAGAGGTACATTCTAAGGTGAGAATTGAATCGAACGGAAATAAGTATACTGTCCCCCTATTTCCCGCTGTCCCCCTATTTCCCGCAGCCCGCCGATCGGATTCCCGCCCAACTCCTCACGCAGTGAGCCGGCGACAAGTACTTCGACCCGATGCCTATCGAGCCACTCAATATGTGCGGGCAGAATCTCTGCCCTCAGCGACGGCCGATCCTGGTGGTCTTCGAACCTCACGACGAACAGCATGATGAATCAAGGCTAGAAATCCGGGGACAGTATACTTATTTTTCAGAGAGTCTCTTTCTAAGCCGAGCATCGAGACGAACGGAAATGAGAAACCTGTCCCCGAACTTTTTACAATTTTAATCGTCGCTTGGTGGGGCAAGCCTTACGCAAGCGACGATTAACTTCGACACATATTCAGAGGGTTCACGCGGCTCTAAATTTTTCCCCGCTTTTACAACCGCTGCAATTCTAGCTTGCAGGTTCGCTCGATGGCTTTCCGCGGGATACTTCTTCAAACCTGTCAGCTGATGAACATCAGGAGAGACATTCGGGTCAGGGGAAAAGTCCAGCTTACTTTCATCCACCTGTTTCAGGAGATCAAGAGCTCTCTCCAGATCAGCTAATAGGCGCGCACTTGCCATTTTTTTCTCCTAAAACGCTCTTTATACCAAGGGCGTCAGAAATCGAAGAATTTCATCGTCGAGCGAACCCGCCGAGGGCCACCTAATATACCAATCACCAGAAAAATTGTTATCAGTTGAGGTGAGATAGTTCGAATAAAACCCCGAACCGCTGTAGTTTGGAAAGCCGGGGAAACCCGGAGACAGTATACCCATTTTTCTGCAAACGCCCTCCGCTCGAGCAGCCGCGGATAGTTGGTCAATAACTAAACTGTTCCCCAGTATCCCCAGCAAATGATGGTCCAACTTCCAACGAAGCAAGGCCGGGGCCGCCAGATCCGCATGCTGCAGAAAAAATACTGACCCCGGCCCTAGTTAATACTTTTATGGACGATTGCTAATTGTCACTCTGGCACTTATTGCTATTTGGCTCCAATGAGATTGAAGTCGACAATAAACTCGCCCGGGCCATTATCAAACTGGGAAAAATCGAAACCAGAGGCTTGACCGCGGACGTTACTGAAATCTCCCGTTCCTCCAGTGACCGCACGAGGCCCATCGTCTTCGACGCCCTGTACCTGGATTTTTCCACGACCATCAAGATCGTACTCCTGGGCTACAACCCCCAATCCGTCTGCCCTGATCCATCCCCAGCAGTGGAAGGTGCCAATTGGAGTGCATGGGCCAAGAAGACCCATTTCTTTGCAGATATCGCCGCTGACATAAAACGCGACTCCGCCCCCGGGCCCCGGGTCAGTAGAGTCAAAATCAGAGAAACTATCGGTATCAACTCGTAGTTGGAGTTTAGCTGCCTGCGCCGCCGCAGTTACTCCGAGTAAGGTGAGGCCGAATAAGACAGTCAAGATTTTTCTAAACATGGCTTTTCCCCTCATCGAATTGTGGATAGAGTTCTATTTGCATCCAAGCGGGATTTTCCATCCGACTGGCTCGTCTACCGAGCCTTGTCGAAGATTCTCCACCCCAAGTTTCCCTATGTCATATCGCAGCGCAACAAAGGCATAAATAGCGGTGCTGTGGAAAATTAAGGATTCGACACATGGAAACCCGGACCATAGCGGAATCGATAAGTTTTAAGAAAAAGCGCTTTTGTTTTTCATAGGCAAATCAGACGCTGTTGCCTTCATTCGAATGCCTCTAGTTGTTGCGCTAGCATCCCCGCCCATTCCACCGGAGCTCCCCCATGCGCTACATCGACGTCCACACCCACATGCTCGACCGGCAGTGGCTCGAACTCTTAAGGCAAAAAGGCGCGCCGCGCTATTCCGTCGAGCCGCTGACCAAGGAGGTCGAGGGGATCTTCAAGCACGGGGCCCACTTCATGACGCCGATGCCCGGCCACTTCGACTATGATTTAAGGGTCAAAGACATGGACGAAGCGGGCGTCGATCTGGCCATCGTCTCGCTGACCTGTCCTAACGTGTTCTGGGGCGATGAGCGCACCTCTTGCGAGGCAGCGCGCATCGTCAACGATTCCATGGCCAACGGGCAGCGCAAGTACCCCAATCGCATCCGCTGGCTGCTGTCATTGCCCTGGGAGTACCCGGCCAAAGCCTTAGATGAGCTCGACCGGGCCCACGACAACGGCGCCGTCGGGGTCATGGTGCTGGCCAACATCGCCGGACGGCATCTCGTGGAGGCTGCATTTGCGCCCATCTGGAAGGCCATCGACGACAAGGGCCTTCCGGTTCTGGTGCATCCCGCCGATCCGCCCGGCACTGACGAGATGCTGTTGTCCGAGCACTCCCTGACCGCCACCGTGGGCTTCATGTTCGACACCACGCTCGCCATCACCCGCATGGTCTTTTCCGGCTTCCTGGATCGCTACCCCAACCTGAAGATCATCGCCGCCCACGCCGGCGGCACCGCGCCCTACCTCGCCGGGCGCATGGACCGCGCCTGGGAGATGACGCCGGGCACGCGCAACGCCATTAAGGAACCGCCCTCCTCCTACTTAAAGCGCATCTACTACGACGCGGTGTGCTATCGCGAAGAGGCGCTCAAGCTTTGCATCGAGGTGGGCGGCGCGGACAAGGTGATGTACGGATCAGACTATCCCCACGACATCGGCGACATAAAGGGCTGCCGCGCGCGGGTGGACGCACTGCCCGAGGATCAGCGGGCTGCGGTCGCC